>ONST01000209.1 GCA_900320575.1 uncultured Eubacteriales bacterium | reverse complement strand
CCACAAATCCTCTGCTTCAACAGAGGATTCCATCCGTCCTCTGTGTTCACGTACATCCCGGAATACCGGCCATCCGAAAAAATCTGCATCCGCTTATCCATCCCCCATATCACGGGCAGGTCCCGCTTTCTTTCGCGGAGCGCAGGAAAGCGCCCTCACCGCCATCCATAAAAAGGATAGCGGAGAGGGCGCTTCCTGTCAAAGATTATTCCCCCCAGGTTACGAGCTCCCACTCACCGTCTTCGGTGCGGGCCAGCCACCACTGGTAATCGGTGTAGTCCGTGTCGGGCTCCAGGGAAAGATCCTCGAGATCCTCCTCGTCTTCGGAAGAATGGAAGTCTGTGAGGAACTCGATGCACTCGATATAGTCCTCTTCCTCAGCCAGCTCATTCATCCGCTCGATGTTTTCCTCGCTGTTGCACTCGTCTCCCGCGTAGGTGATCCCGTTCATCTCACAGCCGGTCCAGTCATCGAACTCTTCCATGATTATATCCACGGCGTCGTCCATCTCCTCCAGCGTGTAGAGCTCGGAATCCTTGCCGTAGAGCGCGGCTATGGAGGACTCCTCTTCCTCCGCGGTCACGCGGCGGAAGACGGCGTCGCTGTCCACGCCCGGCTTGACGGACAGACGGAAGTACCCGTTGTCGCCGACGGTAAACAGATAGACGCTCTCACCGGAATCATCGACATACATGACGGCATCGCCCAGTTCTTTGCGGGAATCGCTCTCCTCTGCCTCATCGGCGTATTCGTCATACACTTCCTCGGAAAGAGTGATGCCCATCGCGGAGGATTCATCCTCCTTCGACTGCATATTCTCGTACAGATAAAACGCGCCGGGAGCAAATTCGACGGACCAGCCGCCGCTCAGGTCGATCGTGACATACGTGCGGGTCTCATCGTCGCCGTTGATGAGCCAGGCGGACGCAATCTGCATCCCGGTCTTCCCTGCGGGCTGCTCTGCGGCGGTCTCTGCCGACGTGCCGGCAGACTGTTCCGCGGCGGCCTCCGCTGACGTGCCGGCAGACTGTCCCACGGCGGCCTCCTTCGCAGAGTCTGCCGGCTGATTCGCAGCAGTGCCGGCCTTCCCGCACCCAGCGGCTGCCAGCGCAAGAATCGCCGAGGACGCGATCAAAATTGCCAGTTTTTTCATTTTCATACCCTCCTAATCAAACGCCCCGTGTTTTCAGGTGTCCCCGTCATTCCGTGAGCAGGCCGAACGTTTCGCAGCGGGAATGCCCAGTTTTCTGTTATTGTATGACAGATGGCCGGGAAAATCAAGAAATTCCACCTGAATCGCGCTGTGCAGGCAGAGCGCGGGATAAACGCTGAATACATATATTTTCCTCTCCGCCTTCTTCGCGCAAAAGCGGGAAGATCCGGCATTTTCCTTGTATTCAGGCACGATTAAAGGTATGATTATTAGTGGAAAGGGGGATAATCCTTAATGAAAAGACCAAATGAAAAGCTTTACGATCTTATCGGCATTTTATGCGGCGTATTCCTTGTTGCGGTGCTGATTTTCAGCATCGTCAAGGGAAATCAGAAGCCGTCCGCCGGCGAGGCGGATGCCCCGGACGAAGCCGTTACCATGCAGGGCACTGCACAGGGACGCAACGGCCCGATTACGGTAGAAGTAACCGCGACTCAGGACAAGATCTACGAGATCAAGGTTATCGAGCAGGAGGAAACAGAGGGGATCGGCTCCGTCGTCATGGAGAAGTATCCCGGCATGATCTATGAAGCGCAGAGTCTCCAGGTGGACAACATCAGCGGCGCGACCATCTCCGCGGAGGCGTTCAAGGCTGCCGTTGTCAATGCGCTGGAGAACATGGGCTTTGATCCCAATGCATTCATGAAGGAAGTCGAAGGCGCTGCTCCGGTCGAGAAGACGGACGAGGATCTGGAGTGCGACGTGGTTGTGGTCGGCGCCGGCGGCGCAGGCCTCACAGCTTCCGTAGTCGCCACGCAGGAAGGCAAGAGCGTCATCCTTCTGGAGAAGATGCCGTTTGTCGGAGGCAACAGCCTGCGCGCCGAGGGCGGCATGAACGCGGCAGAGACCAAGGTCCAGGAAGCGCTGGGCATCGACGACAGCACCGTGGACAATTTTGTGGACGATACCCTTCGTCTGGGCCACAATCTGGCAAATCCGGATCTGGTGCGCACCATGGCTGAGAACAGCGCCGATGCGGTCGCCTGGCTCGAGACCATCGACGCTCCGCTTCCGGAAGTCGTCGCGACCGGCGGAACCACTCACAAATATCTGCACAAGCCGGAAGGCGGTCTGCCTGTCGGCGAGTATCTGGTCGAGAAGCTCAAAGCGCAGACCGAGGCTCTGGGCATCGACGTGCGCGTCAACACCACTGCCACCGAGATCCTCATGGAAGACGGACAGGCTGTCGGCGTGAAGGCAGAAGATGCGGAACACAACTACACCATCCACGCCAAATCGGTCGTTCTGGCGACAGGCGGATTCGGAGCGAACTTCGATCTGATGGCGAGCTATGACGAGAGCCTGCGCAACGCAGTCACCACGAACCATTCCGGCGCGACCGGCGACGGCATCATCATGGCCCAGGCTGTCGGCGCCGACACCGTCGATATGGATCAGATCCAGCTTCACCCGACGGTCATCCAGTCGGACGGCACACTGGTCTCCGAATCGGT
>ONST01000212.1 GCA_900320575.1 uncultured Eubacteriales bacterium | reverse complement strand
TTTCTCAGTCTTTCCGGTAGGGCGTGTGCGCAATGGGAAGCGAATTCCGGAACTCCCCGTCCAGCTTCTCGTAAGCGGCGGCGCAGGCAGGAGCCGTAGGGATCATGCACAGTTCGCCGCAGCCCTTCGCGCCGTAGGAATAGGGAAGGCGGTCCTCCTCCGAGGGCCGGATGAGGATCGTCTCCAGTTCCGGCGCCTGATCAGCGCGCAGGAACCCGATCGTCCCGAAACGGCTCTTCGGATATCCGTCCACACACTCGAACTTTTCGGACACACCGTAGCCGATGCCCATAACGGCTCCGCCCTCGATCTGTCCCTCGGCGGACTGGATGTTGTTGGGCGTGCCGATATCAAATGCGGAGACCACCTTCCGGATCTTCCGGGTCTCTTCGTCGAGAATGACCACCTGGGCCGCGTAAGAGTAGGCCACATGGCTCACCGGATTGTCGCTGATCGTTCCCAGCGGATCCGTCTCCGGAGAAAATTCTCCCGGGAATACCCTTCCGTTGAGAGCGGAGAGATCCCCGCCGGCCGCATCCAGCGCCTCTTTCAGTGCGCAGCCGGCCCGCCGCGCCGCCTCGCCTGTAATGCAGGTCTGGCGGGAAGCCGTGGAGGTGCCCGCCTTGGGGGTCCGCACCGTGTCCGCGTCCTCGAAAATAAAGAGCGCCGGATCGAGCCCCGTCGCCGTGCAGGCCACCGTCAGGGTCATCTGACCGATGCCCTGCCCCATGCAGGCGGCAGAAGTGAGGATATGCACCCTGCCGTCCTCCACGGACAGCGTACAGCGCCCGGTATCCGCCAGGCCCATGCCGATGCCCGCATTTTTGAACCCGACCGCAAGGCCTGCGTATTTATTTCCGTAATAGGCGTCCTTTACCGCCTCGAGGCAGGCCTCCAGCTGACAGTTCGCGTCGGCGATCTGCCCGTTCGGGAGCCGCTCGCCCGGATGAATGATATTTCTCCTGCGCATCTCCCAGGGGTCGATGCCGACCTTGGCCGCCAGCAGGTTGATGTTCTGTTCGGTCGCGAAACAGCTCTGGGTGACGCCGAAGCCCCGGTAGGCGCCGGAGACCACGTTGTTGGTATAGACGGACATCCCGAAGATATCGAGGTTCTGGTAATTGTACGGTCCCGCCGCATGCGTACAGGCGCGGTCCAACACCGGTCCGCCCAGAGAGGCGTAAGCCCCGGTATCGGCGATGATCACGCCCTTCATGGCCGTGAGGCGCCCGTCCTTATCACAGGCCGTGGTAAATTCCATGGTCATCGGATGGCGCTTGACGTGATAATCCAGAGATTCCTGACGGGAGTAGGTGACCTTGACCGGAAGTCCGGTATACCAGGCCATGAGCGCCGCGTAGGGCTGCACGGTCATATCCTCCTTGCCGCCGAAGCCGCCGCCCACCAGGGCCGAACGGACATGGATCTTCTCCCGGGGCAGCTCCAGCATCTTCGCGCACTCCCGCTGCACGTCGAAGACCGACTGTCCGGTCACGTAGAGCAGCAGTCCGTCCCCCTCCGGCAGCGCCACAGCGCACTCCGGCTCCATGAAGCCGTGCTCCTGCCAGGAAGTCTTATACCGGGTGGTCACCACATAGGCGGAGTCCTGAATGGCCTTTGCCGCGTTCCCCCGCCTGAGCGAGGAACGGCTCATGACGTTACCGTCCGGATGCAAAAGAGGCGCGTCGAACTTCAGCGCGTCCTCCGGCGTCGTCACCGGTTCGAGCGGCGTATAGTCCACCTCCACCAGCTCCGCGATCTCCCGGAGCGTCTCCGGATTCCTGGAAGCCACCACCGCCAGCACATTGCCCACATACTTCGTGATGTCTCCCTCGCCCATCATCACGTCCCAGTCATACTTCAGATGCCCGATGATATTGCAGGGAACGTCCTTTTTGAGCAGGACTCTGACGCAGTCCGGATGCGCCTCGGCCCGGGATACGTCGATACGGTCGATCCGCGCCCGCGGGTACCTCGAGTAGACGCCCTTCGCGTAGATCATGCCGTCCAGATAAATATCGTCGCAGAAAATGCCGCTTCCGTTGACCTTGGCCGCCGCGTCGATGCGCCGGAAGCGCTCATCCATATGCAGTTCCTTCGGATTCTCCGGGATCTGCCGCTTTTCACGGAAAAAATCCGCCGCCAGAAGGATCGCGTCCTCGATCTTCTTATATCCGGTGCAGCGGCAGAGATTCCCGCGGATGGCCTTCTTCACGTCGGCTCTCGAGGGCGTCAGCGTTTCGTCCAGAAGGCTCTTTGCGGAAATGATCATGCCGGGAATGCAGAAGCCGCACTGCACCGCTCCCGCTTCCGCGAAGCAGTGCTCGTAGACCCGCATCTCCTCCGGATCGATCCCCTCCACGGTCAGGATTTTTCTGCCTTCCAGCCTGCTTAAGGGGACGGTGCAGGCTTTGGTCTTCTTTCCGTCCACAAGCACCGTGCAGGTGCCGCAGACGCCCTCGCTGCAGCCGTCCTTGGCGGCTGTCAGGTGAAGATCGTCCCGCAGAAAACGCAGGAGTTTCTTATCCGCTTCCGAAGTATATGTCTTTCCGTTGATCTCGACAGAATACATAACACCCTCCCAAAGCCCCGGGCTTTTCCGCTTTGCTTTTTCCTCAGGATTCGTTGACCAGCTTCCCGGTCATGTGTTCCGGGATCAGCTCCAGGCACTGTACGCGAGGCAGCGAGTTCTGCAGCTCCTTCCGGATATACTCCTCATCGTCCGTAAACTTCCGGCACAGCGCCTCGCAGATCCTGCGCGCCTGCTCCGGATCCTCCACCGGCCGCATCCGGCCGAAGACCACCACACTGCTGATATTGAGGGCCCACTCCCCTTCCTTCCGGAATCCCTGATCCATCACGCAGTAGCTGACTCTGTCCTCTGCACGCAGCGCGTCGATCTTGTGTCCTTCCTTCGCTCCGTGGAAATAGAGGTGTCCGTCCTCCTCGCAGTACCAGTGATCGAGCGGGATCCCGTAGGGCCATCCCTCCTCTCCGATGAGGGAGAGCACGCCCCGCTTTTCTTCTTTTAAAATGCGGACACACTCCTCCCGCGATATCTCCTGCTTCCAGCGCCTCATTTTCCGGAACATATCCTCTCCTCCCCGCTGCTCCTTCGTAAAGCTTTCCGCCGCTCCCGGACGGCCGTCTGCAGTCATTCCGCAGAAAAATCAAAATACACGTCCGCTTCCTCTTCGAAGAAATCAATTCCGACGAGCAGCCCTTCCTCTTCATTCCAGAGGGCGACCTGCTTATTCGACCCGGCATTTTCCGGATTCACCCGGCCGAAGCCGGCTTCGGTCAGCTTTTCCTCGCAGGCGCTTAGGAACGCTTCTGCCTCCTGCGCGTCACCGAAGGACTGGGTCACGGTCAGGTACGCTTTGACCTCCCTGCCGTACTGTACTTTCTGATACTCCGCAAGATCGCGGCAGGTGATCGGATCGCTCAGATCGATCTCCGGGAATCCGGCTTCCCGGATCCGCTCCTCCGCCTCCCCGGCGGAGAGGCTGTTCTCGACCTTATAGAGAAGATGCAGCGTATCGCTCTCGTCGAACTGGTACCAGAACGTGCGCAATCCGTCCTCTGACTCGTAGTGATCG
>ONST01000213.1 GCA_900320575.1 uncultured Eubacteriales bacterium | reverse complement strand
GATCCGTCTGTCTGTAATAAGCAAACAATCTGCACAAGGCGATGGAGCAGTTTTTTAGCTGTTCCCGCCGCGGAAGCCGTTTGCGGTTACAGCAGACTAATCCGCAGCATCTTCCGTCACATACTTGATCTGGTTCTTCAGGCAGTACTGCTCCGCGGCGCTGCCCTTCTTGCAGTGGACGATGACCGGCGTCCGGTAGGCCTCCATGTCTCCCTTTTCCTCCTCGTAGCCCCAGCTGCGGAAGAGATAGGTGCCGAAGCCCGTCACGCTCTCCGGGATCACCACATCCGTAACCCCCGCGCAGTTGTAGAAGGCCTTTCCGCCGATCCGTTCCGTGCCCTCGGGCACCGTCACCGTCCCGGTCTTTCCGGCCGGGCACAGTACCAGGACGCGGCCGGATTTATCGGTCAGGAAGCCGTCCTTCGCCGCGTACTCCGGGTTCTCCGGCGAGACCGTAAAGCTCCCGATCTTCGTAAATCCGAAGGCCTCCGACTTGAAGCTGCGGAAAGAGGCTCCAAGATGGAGCGTCAGTGTGCCCGCGCCCTCTTCTGCCCGGATCTCAAAGACATTCTGCCCCAGGGCGACCAGGGAATCCGGAAGAACGAGCCTGGTGATCCCTGTGCAGTCACTGAAGGCGTAATCGCCGATGGTGCGCAGTCCCTCCGGCAGCTCCACCTCCGCAAGGGCGTCACAGTCCGAAAAGGCCGAGGCCCCGATGGTTCGCAGCTCTTTCGGAAAATGCACCTTCGCAAGGGCCTTGCAGTCGTAGGAGGCCCGCGGCGCGATCTCCGTAATGCTGTCCGGCAGATCCATTTCCGTGATATACCAGCAGCTTCCGAAGGCCTCCGCCCCGATCTTCACAAGACTGTCCGGCAGAAGGATGCGCTTCACGTTCCAGTTCCGCTGGAAGGCGTGCGGGCCGATCACCTCCACGCCCTCCGGCACCGTGATCTCCTCCCGGGGATCGTACTGGCCGCAGGCGATAAGGGTCTTTTTGTCCGCCGTAAATAGCATCCCGTCCTCCGCCGTAAAGGCTTCATTTCCTTCCTCCACCGCAAACGATACCGCATAGCAGGACTTGAAGGCGTTGGGCCCGAGTTCTGTAAGGGAGGCCGGGATCGTGAGCGTCCCGTTCTCATCCAGGAAACCGCCGCCGACCCCCTCGTCGCCAAGGAAGGTCAGAGAGGACGGCAGGCCGTCCTCCGCGCGGAAGGAAGCCGCGAGGCCGCTCTCCTCGATCACCTCGAGCGTATCCGGCACGTGGATCGTCTGCACCAGAGAGGCATAGGCCAGGGCCTTTTTGCAGACCCTTTTCAGATTCTCCGGAAGCGTCAGAGAAGTGACTCCCTCCACCGCGGTATCAAAGAAATAGTTCGACCCATCTCCGATCTCGGTGACCGGCACTCCCTCCACCTCCTCCGGGATCACCAGAGAGGCGTCGGAGCCGGCGTAGCGGTACGCACAGGCGTGGTCCGCATAGACGAGGAAGGACAGCGTCCCCTGTTCCGTAGCAGCCTCCGTCTTCCGGTACCGCGGATCCATGTTGTGGTCAAAGGCGATTCCCTGGCTCTTCGCGTATTCTTCCGCCGCGGAGCCGGGATCGCAGTGGATCAGGTATTCGTCAATACGGGTATCCTCGACGCGCTCCGGGAAGGTGGTGACCGAATCCGGGATCACCAGGTCCATCCAGCGGTGTCCGGGCTCGTGATCCTCCGTAAAACTGATGTAGTAGGAATCGAAGATGCGGAAGACCTGCTGTCCGAGCCTTCGGATCCCCTCCGGGATGAAGACCACGCCGCCTGTCCTGACGGCCGGGTACAGCAGGGCGTCCCCGGAGAGGTTCACGAGCGACCCGTCCTTCTCCGCGAAGGATTCATTTTCCGGATCTACCGCAAAGACCCGCGTGGAAATGCCGTCAAAAGCATGGGTACCGATAGTCTCAAGAGATCTGCCGATATGGATGGTCTCTTCTTCCCTGTCAATAAAACTGCCGTCGAGGGACCAGCTGCTGCAGCCGAAGGCGAACATGCCGATCTCCGAAAGTCCGTCCGGCAGATCCGGCATCCTCAGCTTCTGACTGTCGAAAAACGCGTAATTCCCGATTTTTTTAAGACTCTCCGGGAACATGATCTCCTCAAAGGAGGCGTCCGCCGCCGCTCCGAAGGCGATCTCCTCCGTCCCTTGCGCGACCGTGACGGTTCCTTCAAGCGCTGCCGGAACCGCCAGCAGCTTCTTCCCGTCCGCGCTGTAGAGGAGGCCGTCCTTCAGCGCGACTGCCGGAGAAGCGCCTTTAAGGCGGATCGTATGCAGCTCCGAATCGCAGTAGAACAGCCCCTCTCCGGCCTTCTTAAGGCCCGCAGGCAGCTCCGCCTCCGTCAGAGAGGTGTTGAAGGCGAAAGCGTCCCGCCCGATCTCCTCCACGGAATCGGGGAGGGAAAGGGAGGTCAGGCCGCAGGCAGCAAAGGCGTCCGGTCCGATCGTCTTCAGGTTCTTCGGAAAATGTACGGATGTGAGGTCGATGCAGTGGTTAAATGCACCGTCCCGGATCTCAGTCACCGTATCCGGCAGGGTGAGCTCCTGCACCGGATAATAGGAAGTGCCCATCGCGATGCGGTTGAGGGAAAAGGCCCCGCCGCCGATGACCGTGACTGGCACGCCTCCCGCCTCGGCGGGCACCTCGATCACCGTATCCGAGCCGTTATAGCGGGTGATCTCCGCGTGGTCGCTGTAGATCTCCGCCGTCATCTCGCCCCGTTCGGTCGGGATCGTCTCGGTACGGAAGGCTTTCTCCTCATTGAGAAGCGCCATCTCCGAGGAGTAGTATTCCCCGCCGTTGTCCTCCAACTCCACCAGCACGGAGAACCCGTCTCCGATCGAAGAGACCGGCTGCGCGGAGAAGGTAAAGCCTCCGTCGACGGCCATGGTATCCCAGCCGCTGGAGCTGTCCTCGCTCCATTCCTTCGCCGGCTGCAGCGTCCCTTCCGCGTCCCGCTTCGGGATCCAGTAGTGGTTGACCGTAAAAAGGGCCTCCCACTTGCTTACGTCCACCTGGTCCTTTCCGTCGAAGTCCACGCTGGAATCCTGGGCGTTGATGGTCTGGATCGAGAACTGCCCGCTCTTTACGTCCTTCTTCAGCAGCACCGTGACGTCCTGCTGGTCGGCGGTCATGTACTGGTAGGCCATTTCCGGCGTGCTCACGAGCCGCAGGTCGTCGAG
>ONST01000217.1 GCA_900320575.1 uncultured Eubacteriales bacterium | reverse complement strand
TTCGTTCTGGGCAGCCGCACGGAGGACGCAAGAGAAGCCTGCCGCATTCTGCGGGAGGCGTTCGCGGCCAGAGGCGGCGGAAAGCCTGATATGGTACAGGGGTCGGTGAGCGCTTCCCGCGAAGAGCTGGAGAGATTGCTGAAAGGAAGATAAGCAAAATGAATTTACTAAAGTATTGATCTGAAAAATACTTTAAAATAAAGGATAATAGGAGCATAAGCCGTGGTTATTTATGAGAAATTAACAAAAGTAAGCCCTGATTTTCGTGAAAAATGCGGTATTCCAACTTTGGGCGGAATCTGCTAAGATAACTTTTGTAAAGAGAAAGCATCACCCCCTTGAAAAATACGGAGGATTCGGACATGAAAAAAGTAAAGATCGGATCAGTTGGACTTGGAAGACTTGGATATGAGCACGCCAGGAACCTGGCGACTCTGATCCCCGGCTGCGAGCTCGCCGCGCTCTGCGACGTCGCGGAGGAGCAGGCAAAAAAGGTGGCGGAAGAACTCGGCGTGCCGAACGTCTACACGGATTTCGAGGAGATGTGCAAAAATCCGGAACTCGACGCGATCGCGATCGTGACCCCGTCCTTCCTGCATACCGCACAGATCGCGACTGCGATGAAGTACGGCAAGCACGTGTTCTGCGAGAAGCCGCTCGGTACCGACGTGGCGCAGTGCAAAGAAGCCGAGAAGGTGATCGAACAGTACCCGGACCTGATCTTCCAGCTTGGCTTCATGCGGAGATTCGACAAATCCTACGCGGAGGCGAAGAAGAAGGTCGACGCGGGTGTGATCGGCAAGGTCGTCCTGGTCCGCTCCTATACCCAGGATCCGCGCTCCACGATCGAGTCCACGCTGAAGTTCGCCCCGCACTCCGGCGGCCAGTTCCTGGATATGTGCGTCCATGACATCGATCTGATCCGCTGGTTTACCGGCGCCAATGTCAAAAATGTCTGGGGCCTGGGCGGCGTGTTCGAATTTGACCTCTACCGCGAGCTCAACGACGCGGATAACGCCTGCGCGGTCCTGCAGATGGACAACGACGCGGTGGGCTTCATGTTCACCAACCGCACGCACCCGGCCGGCTCCAACGTGGAGACGGAGATCGTCGGGACGCACGGCACGCTCCGCATCGCCAATGTCGGCGCGAAGAACCTGCTGACGATCGTAGACGAGAACGGCGCGCACGAGGAGTATTATCAGGACTTCCTGAGCCGCTGGCACGAGGCATTCGTGGCGGAGATGACCGCTTTTGCGGATCATGTGCGCAATCACACGAAGCCCGCGGACCTGACGGTCTATGACGGCACGGCGGTCTCTGAGGCGGCATACCGCTGCAAGGAGTCCTTCGAGACCGGAAAGATGCTCTCCATCTGAGGGCACTGCATGCGTCTGCGTGAGGAAGAATTGGAAATTTCCTGAAAAATGGTCTTGCATTCCGGAAACGGATATGTTAATATCATACTTGCGTTTGACGCAGGCTGATGTGGCACAGTCGGTAGCGCACCTCATTGGTAGTGAGGAGGTCACGAGTTCGATTCTCGTCATCAGCTCGATTAGCGGAAAATCCTGTTGGATCAGGATTTTCCGCTTTTTGTTTTCCGCGGGAGGCGGGCATCCGATCGGCATTTACCCTGTCCTGCGCGGATGCTATAATAAAGACGTATTATGCAACATCACACAAAATGAGGAACAAACGATGGGAAAGATCTACGACACCATTATCATCGGAGCCGGCCCTGCCGGTCTTGCTGCGGGCATCTATGCCGGGAGAGCGCGCCTTTCGACGCTGATCATCGAAAAAGGCCAGGACGGCGGCCAGATCGCGACCACCAGTGACATCGAGAACTATCCGGGCCAGCTGCCGGAAGGAGAGACCGGCACGAGCCTTGTCATGCGCATGGCGCAGCAGTGTTCCCAGTTCGGCTGCGAGCGGGCCTATGACTGGGTGCAGCAGATCGAACCGGACGGCTCTGTCAAAAAGGTCGTCGGCGCGAACGCCGTCTACGAGGGGAAGACCGTGATCATCGCCTCCGGCGCTTATCCGCGTCCGATCGGCTGCGAGGGCGAGGCGGAGTTCCGCGGAAGGGGCGTATCTTACTGTGCGACCTGCGACGCGAACTTCTTCCGGGGGCTCGAGGTGTTCGTGGTCGGCGGCGGGGACGCCGCTGTGGAGGAGGCGGTCTTCCTTACCCGCTTTGCGCGGAGCGTGACTGTGATCCACCGGAGAAACGAGCTGCGGGCCGCCCGCTCGATCCAGGAGAAGGCGTTCGCCAACGAAAAGCTCCATTTTCTGTGGGACTCGGTGGTCACGTCCCTTGCGGGCGACGGTGTGCTGCAGAAGATCACCGTAAAAAATGTAAAGACCGGAGAAGAGACGGTGCTGGAAGCGGAGGAGAAGGACGGCATGTTCGGGCTCTTCGGCTTTATCGGGACCGTCCCCAATACGGAAGTCTTCGCCGGAACCGGCATAGAAACGGACGAAAACGGCTATATCCTGACGGATGAGGAGATGCGGACCTCCGTGCCGGGGGTCTTTGCGGCGGGAGACGTCCGCAGAAAGAGCCTCCGTCAGGTGATCACTGCGGCAGCGGACGGAGCCGTGGCTGCCGTGCAGGCGGAGAAGTACCTGAGCTGACACTGTGAAAATGCGGAGGAACGGATGAAATACGATTTTACGACGGTCATGGACCGGAAGGGGCGGGACGCCATCGCTGTGGACGAGATCGGAGGCTTCGGTCCCGGAGCGCCGAAAGAGGGGTTCGATCCGATCCCCATGTGGGTCGCGGATATGAATTTTCCGACCTGTCCGGCGATCCTTCACGCGGTGGAGGAACGCCTCCATGAGGCGCATTTCGGGTATTTCCGGCCGCGGCAGGAATATTACGGCGCGATCATCCGCTGGCACCGGGAGCGGAACGGGGTGACGGATCTGACGGAGGAAGCCATCGGCTATGAGAACGGTGTGCTCGGCGGCGTCGCTTCCGCCCTGCGCGCCATCGCGCTTCCCGGGGACGCGGTCCTTCTGCACAGTCCGGCCTACATCGGCTTTACCGGGACGCTGAAGGCGGCCGGCTACCGCGCCGTTTTCAGCGAGCTGAAGCGGGACGAAGCGGGCGTCTGGCGCATGGATTACGGGGATATGGAGCGGAAGATCCGGGAGAACCGCATTCACGCGGTCATTTTCTGCTCTCCGCACAATCCCTGCGGGAGGGTCTGGGAGCGGGAGGAGCTCCTGCGGGCTCTCGAGATCTTCCGGCGGAACGACTGTATCGTGATCAGCGACGAGATCTGGTCGGATATCCTCCTTGACGGACACCGGCATATTCCCCTGCAGTCGGTCAGTGAGGACGCGCGGAAGCGGGTGATCGCGCTCTACGCGCCGAGCAAGACCTTCTCGCTCGCGGGCTTTGTCGGCAGCTACCACGTGATCTTTGATCCGTACCTCCGGGACCGCGTGCGCGCCGCGGCGGAGAAGACTCACTACAATTCCATGAACGTGCTCTCCATGTACGCGCTGATCGGCGCGCTGAGCACGGAAGGGATGGAGTGGACCGACGAGCTCTGCCGGGTCCTTTCGGAGAACGCGGATTTCGCGTACCGGCATATCCGGGAAAACTGGGAGGGCGTCGATCTCTTCCGGCCGGAAGGGACCTACATGCTGTATCTCGACTGCAGCGCCTGGTGCCGGAGGAACGGGAAGGGCATCGAAGAACTCCTGAAGGCCGGCTGGGACGTGGGCTGTGCCTGGCAGGACGGGCGGCCGTTCCTCCTGGAAGATTCGATCCGCGTCAACCTGGCATCTCCGTCTTCCAGGATCCGGGAGGCGTTCGAAAGGCTGGACCGCTTCGTATTTTGCTGAGCAGAAGATATTTTCCTCTTTATTTTGTTACAAAAGTGTGATAAGATGTTTCAAAAGTTTGAAAAACCGGTGCGAGACCGGTATGAGGAAAGGAACTGCTGGCAAGATGGGCATGCTGATTAATATTTTCAACGCGATGGAGCAGGTACCGGTTCTGATCGCGGACATTTTTTCCAGATATATGATCCCGGCGATCCTTTGCTGTATCGTCTATGTCCTGGTGCTGTTCTTCAGCAACAAGGTCTTCGATGCCGTGCGGAAGCTGGTGGTCCTGGCGCTGATCGGATGGATCTGCGTCGGTCTGTACCGCTACCGCGGGGCGAAGGGCACCCTTGCGCCCGTGGCCCTGGCCTGTACGCTTCTTCTGTTCCTTGCCGTGGTGCGGATGATCCGTCAGATCATCGTCTCCACGAAGGAAACGATTACCAACCGGCGGATCGAGAAGCAGGCGCTGGCGAAAGCCGCCAAGCGTAGAGGCTCCTGGAAGATGCGCCAGGGACGGAGCGGCCCGGCCCCGGAAGAGACGGCCGCGCCGGCGGAAGGCGGAGCTGCGGAGGGCGAAGAGGCCGTGACGGCCGCAGAAGAAGAGGAGAACCCCGCGGCCGAGCGCCCCTTGAGCCGGATGGAGGTCCAGCGCTGCATGGACGAGATGCAGGACCTCAAGGACAAAGGCGTTCTGACCGAACAGGAATTCACCCGCAAGAAGCAGGAACTGTACATGCGGCTCGGCTGAGGAAGCGCCTTCTGTTATTAAATGAATATTTGCACAAAAAAAGTCACGGAAGCTTTCCGTGGCTTTTTTTCGCGGCACGTACGCAGGATGTGCGCCGGCAGGCAGTTCCCCTGAGTACTGCCGCTGAGGAGGGAACGGTCCGATCCTCCTTCAGCGGTCTTCGCTCAGATCAGGAATTCCTCCCGGACCGCCCGCCGGAGCGTCCACATGCGGACGAAGACGTCTCCCTCCGTGC
>ONST01000218.1 GCA_900320575.1 uncultured Eubacteriales bacterium | reverse complement strand
CCGCTGCCGAAGATCAGCTGCATCATGGCCAGGACCGTGGTCAGCGTGGTCATGAGGATCGGCCGCATACGGGTCTTTCCGGAGGCGATCAGCGCGTCCCGGCGCTCCATGCCGCCCTGGCGCAGCTGATTCGCATAGTCCACGAAGACGATGCCGTTATTGACGACGGTGCCCATCAGCACCAGGAAGCCCATCAGCGAGAGCATCGACAGCGGCTCGCCGGCCGCGATCAGTCCCAACATGCCTCCGGTGAAGGCCAGCGGCACCGTGAAGAGGATGATGAAGGGCGAAAGCAGGCTCTGGAACTGGGCGACCATGACCAGATAGACGAAGGCCAGGGCCAGCGCCAGCATCTTGGACATCTGCGTGACCATCTTGCGGACCTGGACGGTCTCGCCTCCGATCTCCGCGCTGTAGCCGTTGGGAAGGCCGGCGTTGAGCTCCTTCAGCTGTGTCTGCAGCTCGCGGGAGAGCAGTGTGGTGTTGTAGCCCTCCTTTGTTTCCGCGGAGACAGTCATGTAGCGCTTCTGGTTCTCCCGGCTGATCGCGGAGGGAGAGGTGGTCTCCACAAGGTGCGCGAAATCCCCGAGGCGGACGGTGGAGGATTCTTCCGCTTCTTCCTCCCCGCTGTCTTCTTCCTGGCCGAAGGCGGCCGCCAGCGCGGAGAGATCCCCGGAACCGGAGCTCTGTGCCATTTCATTTTCCGGGAGCGCCTTCTCGAACTCCATGTCGAGAAGATTTTCCTTTGTCAGCTTGTCCACCTCGTCCCGGATCGAGACCTGCAGCTCGATGTTGTCCTCGGTAATGGTGGTGGCGGTGACGTCCGTCTCCAGGCGGGAGGCGATCTCAGTATAGATCTGGGCCACGGTGAGACCGTTCTTCATGGCCTCGTCGCGGTCGATGATCAGGTGAAGGGCCGGCTCGTCGTCCTCGGTGCCGTTGGAGATATTTTCAAAGCCGTCGATCCGGGAGACGAGGTCCCTGACCTGTTCCGAGATCTCGGTGACCCGCTCCAGATCCTGCCCGTAGACGTTGACAGACAGTCCGGTAGCCATAAAGCTGGTGAGGTCGTCCATGCCGCCGGCCGTCACCGTGACGTCGGCCGGAAGTCCTTCGGTCGCGGCGTTCAGCCGGTCCACGAGATCCGCGATCTCCCGCTCGGAGGCGCCCTTTTCCGGGATTACATAGCCGATATAGTTCCCGTAGACGTCGGTGTTGACCTGCATCGAGGAAATGAGCCCGGTGGTGGCTGCGGAATCCATGACGCCCACGTCTCCGAGACCGCTCTCCTGCATCATGACCTCGACGGCTTCGCTGACGTGCCGGTGGGATTCCTCCTTGGTGTCCTCCTCCGGTGTTACGATGATCGCCTGAATGCTGTCCGCGGTGATCTCCGGCAGCATGACGATGCCGGTCAGGACCAGCCGCGCGATGCAGAGGGCGAGCAGAGCGGATGAGAGGACGAGCGGGACCGCCTTGTGGTCAAGGCACCACGCGAGCAGTTTCTCGTAGCGGAGAAGGAAGCGGTCGAAGACGGATTCTTTCTTCGGACGCACCTTCCGCAGGATCGCGCTGGCAGAGGCCGGGATGACGGTCATCGCCGTCACGAGGGAGGCCGTGAGGCAGAAGGTGATGGACATCGCCATCGGCATCAGCAGCTCCCGGACCGTACCGGAGGTAAAGAGCATCGGCAGAAAGACGCAGACGGTCGTCAGCGTGGAGGCGACGATCGAGGTCGACACCTGCTTTGCGCCCTGCACGGAGGCCCGGGCCGCGGGAACGCCGCGCTGCCGCAGGCGGATGATATTTTCCATGACGACGATGGAGTTGTCCACCAGCATGCCGATCCCCAGGGAAATGCCGGACAGGGTCATGATGTTGAGCGTGAGCCCTGTAAAATACATCAGGACCAGGGTAAAGAGCACCGACAGAGGGATGCTGATGCCCACCATGATCGTCGGACGGATGTCCCGGAGGAAGATCGCCAGAACGAGGATCGCCAGGAGCGCTCCGAGGATCATGCTGGTGAGGATGTCCTTCACGATCAGGGTGATATAGGATCCCTGGTCCATCAGCGTGACGATGTGGGTGCCGGGATTGTCGGCCTCCAGCTGGCGGATCGCTTCCGCGCAGCTGCGGGAGACCTCGTTGGTCCCGGCCGTGGAATTCTTGAAGACCGCGAGGACCACGGAGCTTGCGCCGTTCAGGCGGGTGTAGGAGGCGTCCGCGTTGTCGATGACCGTGATCTCGGCTACATCGGACAGGCGGATCGTGCCGACCCCGTCAATATCCGCGAGCAGCGCGGAGGCGATGTCTTCCGAGCTCTCAAATTCGTCGCCGACCCGAAGGAGCCAGGAATTGTCGTTTTTGTCGTCGATATAGCCGGCCGGCATCGAGAAATTCTGGGCGTAAATGATCCCGGACAGCGTGCGCGCGGTCACGAGGGAATCGAGATTCGCGTGCTTCAGGGCTTCGGTGCGGGCCGATTCGTACTGGGCGGAGGCCGTATCGAGCTGCTGCTGGAGCGCGTTCAGCTGGGAAGCGGCAGCCGCAAAGCCGACCGCGGCGTCGAGCTGTCCCTGGGTAAGTCCCGCAAACGCGCTCTCGAGCCCGCCGAGCAGGGCGGGCAGCTGGTCCATGGCGCTGTAGGCCCGGGAGAGGGCGTTCTGGGCATTCGACAGTGAATCATCGAGGGTCCCGGCCGGATCTGAGGCGCGGATGCCGTCGAGGATGCTCTGCACCTGTGCGCCGGCCGCGGCCAGCTTGGTCACGCCGGCCATAAGAGACGAGAGCGATCCTCCGTCAAGGGCGGAGAGGGCGTCTTCCAGATTTTTGATCGCGGCGTTCAGCTCCGCCTGGTAGTCGCGGGATGCGCCCTCACCTTCGTCTGCCGGAGCGCGGCGGCTGCTAAGACGCACCGAACGGCCGGCTCCGTAGGTCTCCGGCACGATCTCGGTCTGGGATCCTGCGGGCGGTGTGTCCGGTTCGGGTTCCGGTTCGGGCTCCGGCTCCGCAGGTGTTTCCGTGGGCTGCGGGGCTTCGGTCGGGAGATTGTCCTCGATGATATCGGAAACGATGGACTCCACGTCTTTTACCGCATCCTCCACCCGCTCCGCGTCGGAACGGGCCTCGCTGTAGGCGTCGGTGAAATCGTCAGCGGCCCCGGAGATGTTGTCCGAGATCCCGCCGATACTGCCCGCGGAATTCCGGAGGTTCCGGAGCTGGGAAATGAGCCCGCCGATCTGCCCCCTGAGCTGGCTTCCCAGCTCTCCGGCCGGTCCTTCGAGCCGGTCAAAAAGCGCACTGGAGACCATGGAGCCGAAAGAGGCCTCCTGCTTTTCGAGTTCCTTCTGGCCGTCAGCGACCTTCTCCTTCGCCTCGTCGAGCTGCGCGAGGGCTTCTGCCAGCTTTTCGTCGGTCTCCGCGAGGATCCGGTCGTTGAGATCCCGGATCTTCCGCTCGTCCAGTTCGATCTGGACGCTCTTGTCCACCAGGCCGATCGCCTTGACGTTGGCGACGCCGTCCTGGCGCTCGAAGTAGGGCCGGACCGTCTCGTCGACGTAATCCGACATTTCGTAGATATCATAGCCGTCGCGGCTGACCGACAGATACATGGTCGCCACCATGTCAAGGCTCAGCTCGAGGATGTTCGGCGTGCCGCACACCTCGGGCAGCGTCGCGGCTACCTGCTCGACCTGAGACGCCACCTTGACCATCGCGCTGTCCATATCCGTGCCGTCCTCGAATTCCAGCTGTGTCATGGAGTAGTTCTCGGCGCTGACGGAATAGACGTTCTTGACGTGGTTGACCGTGCCGAGGGCGCTCTCCATGGGCTGGCTGACGGAAGTCTCCACCTTCTCGGGACTCGCGCCGGGGTAGGTGGTGACGATGATCATATAGGGCAGGGAAAGACGGGGCAGAAGATCCGTCGACATGCTGGTGACGGACACGAAGCCCAGGATGATGGTTACGATCACGGCCACGAGGACGGTAAAAGGCCGCTTGACGCTGAATTTCTCCATAAATACCTCTGTTATCAATATCGGGGAACTGCGGGCTGTGTGCGGCCGGGCATTCCCTGCTTCAGCGGCGCTTCCGCAAAACCGCCTGCGGTTACAGACAGACGTAACCGGTGTTTCAATTAATATATGATATTTTCAGATACCGGGGCAGTGCTTGTCAATGAAAATTCCGCTGTTTGTTGTTTTTTTAGATAATCCTTTAGGAAATGCTTAAGAATGGCAAAGGGAAGGTTAAAACAGTCCGGACCGATTTGCATTTTCCGAAAGCTGTGCTAAACTTAATTACGGCAGAAACAGGAGGAGGAGCGTTTGAAACAGATACTTCTGGCGGGGTTTTCGGATTTTGCGGGGAGCATGCTTGCGTCCTCCGTTTCCTGTGCGATGAAGGTCCGGGGAATCGCGGTGAAGACGCTGCCGAAACGCGAATATCTGCGGCCTCTTGAGGAGGTGTTCCGCGGCAGTCCTCCCGGAAAGGGCTTTCTCCCGTACGGAGGAGCGGAACTGCCGGGCCGGGTGCTCGTCTTTTGCGGGATCCCGGAAAAGGAGCTGGATGCGCTTCTTCCGGCGCTGCAGGAACTGGGAGTCCGAAGAGAGGACCTCAAGGCGGTGCTGACCCCCATAAACCGCAGGTGGAACATCCTGCGTCTTGCAGAGGAACTTCAGAAAGAAATGCGGGCCGTGAAAGGCCGGTAAAGATAGGAGGAGGGAGAACGGAATGAACAAGAAGGTCGTGGGCATTATCTGTGCAGCCGCTGTGCTGTGCGCGGCCGGAGGCGCCGCCGCGGTGCATTTCCTCGGCAGAGGAGGGGAAGAGGCCGGCGGAGCGGTCGCCTATGTGGATACGGTCGCGTCCTGGACCGGACAGGGCAGCGGACTGGGAATGGTGAACCGGTTCTCCGGCGTCATCGAATCCCAGGAGACCTGGTCGGTCAACCAGAATCCGGAGGTCGAGGTCGAGGAGATCCACGTGGAGGTGGGCGACGAGGTAAAGGAGGGCGATCCGCTCTTTACCTATAATATTGAAAAATACGAGTCCGATCTGCGCCAGGCGGAGATCGATCTCGAGCGCATGGAAAATGAAGAGGACTCTCTGGAGAAGACCATCGCGAGCCTCGAGAAGGAGAAGAAAAAGGCTTCTTCCTCCGAGCAGGCCAATTATACGGTGCAGATCCAGGAGCAGGAGCTGCAGCTGAAGCAGAAAGCCCTGGACATCCAGACCAAGCAGCTGGACATCGACAAGCTGAAGGACAACATCGAGCACGCCACGGTCACGAGCGGTCTTACCGGCGTCGTGAAGTCCATCAATAAGAACGCGGGAAGCTCCTACGGACAGGAGGATAATTCCTTTATCACCGTGATGCGCACCGGTGCGCTGCGGGTGAAGGGCTCGGTCAACGAGCAGAATATCGGAGATCTTTCGGAAGGAGACGCGATGCTGGTGCACTCCCGGGTAGACGATCAGGTCTGGCACGGCACCATCACCGGGATCGATCTCGAGAACAGGGAGAGCAGCCGGAACTACTACGATTCGGACGGCGCCCAGAGCAGCAGCTATCCGTTTTATGTCAATCTCGATGACGGCGAGGGCCTGATGCTGGGCCAGCACGTCTATCTGGAGGTTGATCTCGGACAGGAAACGGAGGCTGCGGAGGAAGGCCTGTGGCTCGACGAGTACCTGATCGATGAGACCGATCCCGCGAAGCCCTTTGTCTGGGCCGACGAGGGAGGAAAGCTGAAGAAGCGGGAGATCGTGCTCGGCGAGCGCCGCGAGGAACTGATGCAGGTGCAGGTGCTCTCGGGACTTGCGCTGACCGATTCCATCGCCGTTCCGGATGAGACACTGAAAGAAGGCATGAAGACCGCTCCCATGGCCGAGATGTACGCGGCCATGGAGGAGGGCGGAATGATGGAAGAAGGAATGCCTGAAGAAGGAATGATGGAAGAAGGCATGGTAGAAGAAGGCGGCATGATGGAAGGCGAAGCGGTCATGGAAGAAGCGGAAGGAGCACCGGTGCCCGCCGGCATCGTCCCGGTCTTCCGGTTCGCCTGAAGGTGCAAAGGAGCGGAACATGATCGTTGAAATGAAAAACGTCTGCAAGAATTATCTGCAGGGAAAGATCGAAGTGCCGGCCCTGAAAGACGTCTGCCTTCAGGTGGAGGAGGGCGAGTATCTGGCGGTCATGGGACCGTCCGGATCCGGAAAATCCACGCTCATGAATATCGTGGGCTGCCTCGACCAGCTGACCTCCGGCACGCTTCTCATTGACGGACAGGACGTGGGACGCTGCACGGACGACCAGATGTCCGACGTGCGGCTCCACAAGATCGGGTTCATTTTCCAGAGCTTTCATCTGATGCCCTACGAGTCTGCGATGGAAAATGTCGCCCTGCCCCTAAGCTACGCCGGGGTGCCGAAGAAGGAACGCCGGATAAGAGCCCTTGAGGTGCTGGAAAAAGTGGGCCTCGGCGACCGGGTGGACTTTCTTCCTACCCAGATGTCCGGCGGCCAGAATCAGCGGGTCGCCATCGCCCGGGCGATGGTCAACCGCCCGAAACTGCTTCTGGCGGATGAGCCCACCGGCGCGCTGGATTCCGCATCCGGACTGCAGGTCATGGATATTTTCGACCAGCTGCACAAAGAAGGGGTCACCATCATGATGATCACCCATGACATCAATATCGCACGGCGGGCGGAGCGGATCGTGGTGATCCGCGACGGCGTCCTGACGCCTTATGAGGAGGAATGAGCCGTGAAAAAGAAAAAAGTGCTGGCCGGCGTGCTGGCAGGTCTTCTCGGGATCGGCGCAGTCGCCGGCATTGCGGCTGCGGTCCGCATGACCACCTCCAGCAGTGTCGTGCGCGTGGTCCCGGCCTCGGAGATCAATTACAACTGGGGCGGCTACGAGACGACGACCTCCGGATATCTGACCAATGACGTCTCGCAGGATATCTACCTGTCCGGGACGGAATCCGTGACGGAGGTGCGTGTCGCCGAGGGCGACCGCGTCCACGAGGGCGATGTGCTGATGGTCTATGATACCACCCGCACGGCGCTCAATCTGGAAATGGCCCGCCTCGATCTGGCGAAGATCGAGCTCGACATCGACGTTGCCGAGCAGAACCTGAAGATCCTGAACGGCAAGAAACCGGTCTCGGACGGCGGCGGAGACGGCGGCTGGGACGACGGCGGCTGGGATGACGGCGGCTGGGATGACGGCGGCTGGGACGACGGCGGCGGAGAGGAGCTTCCTCCCGAACCGGTGAACCCGCTGCTGCCCTCGGAATATCCGGACGCGAAGGCCTACGCCGAGCTGAACGGAGAATCGGAGCCGTTCAATGCGGAAGACGCCAATGCGGGGACCGCGGACAATCCCTACCGGTTCCTGTGCAGGGACGGGGCGGTGATCACGCCCGCATTCGTTGAAAAGCTGAAAAGTCTCGGGGAATCTGCGGTATTCTTCCTGGAGATCCGGGAAGGCGATTCTCCCGCGGGAGCGGTGCGCGCGGCCTGGCTGGGCAGCACCGGCACCCTGGAGGACCCGGAGAAGCTCGCGGAAGAGGGCTGGACCGGATATCTGACCGTCTCGGATGTGATCCCGCAGGGCACTGCGGCGCCGACACCGACTCCGGGCCCGGAACCGACGGATGGTCCGGAACCGACTGAAAGCCCGGAACCGACCGAAAGACCGGAACCGACGGAAGCGCCGGAACCGACCGAAAGTCCGGAGCCGACGGAAGCGCCGGAGCCAACTGAAAGCCCGGAACCGGAATCAGAAGCGGAATCTTCTCCGGATTCGGAAATCTCAGGGGGCATCATGCGCATCGCGCCGATCCGCTTCTTCTCCGCATCCCGGACCGCGATGACGCGGCGCACGGCTGCGCTGCCCGACGGGGGAGGCACGATCTCCGGCGGTCTTATTTCCCGCGACGCACAGTATACGAAGGACGAACTGGCGGCCGCGAAGGAGGAGCAGCAGGACCGCATCCGCGATCTTGAACTCGACAAAAAGGAAACGGAGCTGAAGATCGAGGCCGGCCAGAAGGCCATGGCTGAGGGACAGGTGAAGGCAGCGATGGACGGTGTGGTCCGGACGGCCGGCGACCCGCTCAATCCCCCGACGGACGGCTCTGCCTTCCTTACGGTGACCGGGACCGAAGGCCTCTACGTCCGGGGCGGCATCAGCGAGCTGATGCTGGACCAGATCCATGTGGGCGACAGTGTCTCCGTGCTCTCCTGGGAGAGCGGAGAGATGTTCCAGGCTGTGATCAAGTCCATTTC
Organism: uncultured Eubacteriales bacterium; assembly: GCA_900320575.1. Lineage (GTDB taxonomy): Bacteria > Bacillota > Clostridia > Lachnospirales > Lachnospiraceae > Chordicoccus. The sequence goes on along the minus strand of ONST01000218.1, from coordinate 30 downwards.
CCCGTATCCGGATACTTCGGGGATGTTCGG
>ONST01000220.1 GCA_900320575.1 uncultured Eubacteriales bacterium | reverse complement strand
TCCTCCATGGACACCGGCAAGGGCATCGGCATCATCGTCAACAACCCGGAATACTATGACGTCCGCTCCCTGGAAGGCGTCGCTCCCACGAAGAACCGCACGGTCTTCACGATCGCGGTCCCGACCACGGGCGGCACCGGCGCGGAGTCCACGATCAACTATGTCATTACTGACGTGGAGAAGAAGCGGAAGTTCGTGTGCGTGGACCCCAACGATATCCCCGACGTCGCAGTCGTGGATCCGGATATGATGTCCTCCATGCCGAAGGGCCTGACCGCTTCCACCGGTATGGACGCGCTGACCCACGCCATCGAGGGCTATACCACGAGAGCGGCCTGGGCGCTGTCTGACTGCCTGGATCTCGAGGCGATCAAGCTGATCGCGAAGAATCTGCGCGCGGCCGTCGCCAATGATCCGGACGGACGCGAGGGCATGGCGCTGGCGCAGTACGTGACCGCCATGGCTTATTCGAACGTCGGTCTGGGCATCGCTCATTCCATGGCCCACACCCTCGGCGCGGTCTATGACACCCCGCACGGCGTCGCCTGCGCGATGATGCTGCCGATCGTCATGGACTTCAATAAGGAGTGCACCGGCGAGAAGTACAAGGCCATCGCCGAGGCCTTCGGCGTCGACACCACCGGCATGGATCAGGAGACCTACCGCCAGGCCGCTATCGACGCGGTGCAGCAGCTCTCCGTGGATGTCGGCATTCCCACGAAGCTGGACAAACTCAAAGAAGAGGATCTGCCGTTCCTGTGCGAGTCCGCGGCCGCAGACGCCTGCGCACCGGGCAACCCGAAGGAAGCTTCTCTTGCAGACTTCGAGGCGATGTTCCGCAAGCTGATGTAAGAAATACGCGCGGCACCTCACAGCTGTGGGGCGCCGCTTTTTTTCCGGCGTCTGCTGCCGGCCGCATGAAGCCGCGCCGGACAGGCCTTCGTACGCCGGCGCGGCTTAAGGGAGGAATCGTCGTGGAATATCTGGATCTGGTCGATGAAAACGGACTTCCGGCCGGCGGCATCGTGAGCCGGAGCGAAGCCCATGAGAAGGGACTTCCCCACCGCACCGCGCACGTCTGGGTAGTGCGGGAAGAGGAGGGACATTTTCAGGTGCTCCTGCAGAAGAGGAGCATGGAGAAGGATTCTTTTCCGGGAATGTACGACACCTCCTCCGCGGGTCATATCCCGGCCGGATCGGAGGTGATGGATTCCGCGCTGCGGGAGCTCCGGGAAGAGCTGGGGATCGAGGCATCGCCTGCGCAGCTCTCCTTTGCCGGCACCTTCCGCGTCCGCTTCGAAAAGGAATTCCACGGGAAGATCTTCCGCGACAACGAGTTCGCGAATGTCTTCGTTTACCGCGAACCGGTCGATATCTCCCTCCTGACGCTCCAGAAGAGCGAGGTGGAAGAGGTGCGCTGGTTCGATCTGGAGGACGTCTGGCGGGAGACCCGGGTGAGCCGGGAGCGTTTCTGCGTGCCTACTCCGGGCCTGGAACTCCTCAGAGACTACCTCAGCCGGAGACCGGAGAACGGCTGACGGACAGATGGAAGGACGGTCCTGTTTCGGGACCGTCCTTTTTTGATGGTCATTCTGTTTCGTCCGGCGTCTCCTGCCCTGCCGCAGCTTTTCTGATTCTCCTATGTTTTCATGCGGCTCCGATATGGTATGATGGTCTTAGGTCCGGAGCGGAGGAGCTGTTTTACCCGAAGACAGATCTTTTCCGCGCAGCGGACCGGACGGGAGGAACGTGCGATGAGAAGCATCAGGAGCATTTACAAGATCGGAAACGGACCGTCCAGCTCTCACACGGTCGGTCCTTACCGCGCGGCGCAGCTGTTCCGTGCGCGCTGTCCCGGGGCGGACGCTTACCGCGTCACGCTCTACGGCTCGCTCGCCTTTACCGGGGAGGGACACGGCACGAAGAAGGCGATCTTGTGCGGTCTGCCCGGAGCGGAGGTCGTCTTCGACCGGGAGACGGGAGGGCTTCCGCATCCGAACACCATGCTCTTTGAGGCGTTTCGCTCCGGTGTGCCGTATGCGCAGCACCGCATTTTCAGTATCGGAGGCGGCTCCATCCGCATTGAGGGGGAGAGCTCCGAAGACGGGGAGGAGCTCTATCCGCAGAAGAATTTCGCTGAGATCCAGAAGATCTGCCGGGAGCGGGGAATCACGCTTGTGGAATTCATCCGGGAAATGGAAGGACCGGGGCTCGACGCCTATCTGAAAGAGGCCTGGGAGGCCATGCAGGACGCGGTCCGGAGGGGGCTCCGCGCAGACGGGGTGCTGCCGGGCGGCCTCGAACTGGCCAGAAAGGCGAAGCTCCTCTATGAAACGCGCTGCTACAACGAGAGCGCGGACGTGGCCATGAACCGCATGATCGCCGCCTACGCCTATGCGGTCAGCGAAGAAAACGCCGATGAGCACATCGTGGTCACCGCTCCCACCTGCGGAAGCTGCGGCGTCCTGCCGTCGGTCCTCTACCACATGCGCTTCGACCGGGGCTTTCCGGAACAGGAGATCCTCGACGCGCTGGCGGCAGCGGCCCTCATCGGCAACGTGATCCGCACCAACGCCAGCATTTCCGGAGCGGAGTGCGGCTGCCAGGCCGAGATCGGCAGCGCCTGCTCCATGGCCGCCGGCGGACTCGCGGCGCTGTACCGCCTCAATATCGACCAGATCGAGTATGCGGCGGAGATCGCGATGGAGCACAGCCTGGGGCTCACCTGCGATCCGGTGAACGGCCTGGTGCAGATCCCCTGCATCGAGCGGAATGCCGTCGCCTCGATGCGCGCGATCAGCGCCGTCAATCTCTCCCGGTTTCTCTACGCCACCCGGAAGATCTCCTTTGACGAGGTCGTTACCACCATGTACCGGACCGGAAAAGACATGCACGAAAAATACCGCGAGACCTCGCACGGAGGCCTGGCGGAGATCTACCGGTCCCGCTGAGACCGCTGCTGCAAAAGGACAGGAACCGTTATGAACATCAATCACGTCATCGCACAGGAACTGAATATCCGTCCGGCCCAGGCCGACGCCGCCATCCGGCTCATCGACGAGGGGTGCACGATCCCCTTTATTGCCCGCTACCGCAAGGAAGCGACGGACTCGCTGAACGACGAGCAGCTGCGGAACCTCTTTGAGCGCCTCACCTATCTTCGGGGGCTGGAAGAGCGGAAGGCTTCGGTCCTCGCCTCCATCGAAGAGCAGGGAAAGCTGACGCAGGAGCTGCGCGCGCAGATCGAAGCCGCCATGACGCAGGTCGCGCTCGAGGACCTCTACAGGCCGTATAAGCAGAAGCGGAGGACCCGTGCGGGCATCGCGAAGGAGGCCGGGCTTGCGCCTCTCGCGGAGCAGATCTTCCGGCAGGAAATGGCGGAGGATCCGCTTAAGGAGGCGGAAAAATATATCGATCCGGAGAAGAAGATCTCCTCGGCAAAGGAGGCGCTTGCGGGCGCCCTCGATATCATCGCGGAGCAGATCTCCGACGATCCGGAGGTGCGGATGTGGGTCCGCGAGATCACGAAGCGGCGGGGGACGCTCACCAGCACCGCAAAAGATCCGGAGGCGAAGTCCGTATACGAACAGTATTATGCGTTCGAGAGCCCGGTCGGACAGATGGCAGGGCACCGCACGCTGGCCGTCAACCGGGGCGAGAAGGAGAAGTTCCTCACTGTGAAGATCGAAGCTCCGGAAGAGGAGATCCTCCAAAGACTCGGACGGAAGCTCATCCGGAAGGAACTGCTGCAGAGCGGGGGACTTACCGGGGCGGAAAGCGCGCTTCCCGGGGCAGGATCCGTACCGTATCTGAAGGCGGCGATCGCCGACTCCTACAAGCGGCTGATCGCACCATCCATCGAGCGCGAGATCCGCTCGCAGCTGACCGAAGAGGCGCAGGAGGGCGCGATCCGTGTCTTCGGGGCAAATCTGAAGCAGCTCCTCATGCAGCCGCCGATCGCGGGAGAGACGGTGCTGGGCTGGGATCCCGCCTTCCGCACGGGCTGCAAGCTGGCAGTGGTGGATCCGACGGGCAAGGTGCTGGACACGGCGGTCATTTATCCGACAGCTCCCACCAACGAGCAGAAAAAGGAAGCCGCCCGCGCCGTGCTCAAGAGGCTGATCATCAAATACAACGTTACGCTGGTCTCTATCGGGAACGGGACCGCTTCCCGGGAATCGGAGCTCTTTCTCACCGATTTCCTGAAAACGATCCCGCAGAAGGTCTTCTACGTCATCACGAACGAGGCGGGCGCCTCGGTCTATTCGGCGAGCGCGCTGGCGACGGAGGAGTTCCCGGAATTCGACGTGGGGCAGCGGTCCGCCGCCTCCATTGCCCGGCGGGTGCAGGATCCGCTGGCGGAGCTCGTCAAGATCGACCCCAAGGCGATCGGTGTCGGACAGTATCAGCACGATATGGACCAGAAACGGCTCGGCGAGGCGCTTTCCGGTGTCGTGGAGGACTGCGTGAACCGGGTGGGGATCGATCTCAATACCGCCTCTGCACCGCTTCTGGGCTATGTCTCGGGCATCTCGGGCACCGTCGCGTCGAACGTCGTGGCTTACCGCGAGGAGCACGGCGCCTTTACCGAGCGGAAGCAGCTCCTGAAGGTCCCGAAGCTGGGACCGAAAGCGTATGAGCAGTGCGCCGGCTTCCTGCGGATCCGGAACGGCCGAAACCCCCTCGACAACACCGGGATCCATCCGGAGAGCTACAGAGCGGCGGAGCGTTTTCTTGAGAAAATGCAGTGCACGCCGGCCGCCCTTCTTGACGGACCGCTGTCGTTCTCCATCCGCGGCAGAG
>ONST01000221.1 GCA_900320575.1 uncultured Eubacteriales bacterium | reverse complement strand
CGACCTCTCTTCCGGCAGATGTCGGCTGCATCGTGGATAACGTCGCCACGATCCTGGCTGTCCGGAACGCGGTCTGCTTCGGCGAACCGCTGATCAAAAATGTGGTCACCGTCACCGGCGAAGCGGTGAAGGAGCCCTGTAACCTGATCGTGCGCGTCGGCACCAGCCTCAGCGAACTGCTGGAAGCGGCCGGCGGCGTAAAGGACGGCTGCGAGGCGAAGAAAGCCCTCGCGGGCGGCCCGATGATGGGACTTGCCCTGGGCACGCTCGACGTTCCCACCACCAAGACGACCAACGGCCTGACCGTGCTGGCCGCCGATCCGGTGGAAGAGGCGGAGCTGCAGATGACGGCCTGCCTGCGCTGCGGACGCTGCGGACGTGTATGTCCGATGGGCCTTCTGCCCCAGCAGATGTCCGAAGCGGCGGAAAAGAAGGACTACGAGCGCTATGAGAAGCTCTACGGTCCGGACTGCATCGCCTGCGGCACCTGCACCTTTATCTGCCCGGCGAAGCGTCCGCTGATGCAGCTGTTCAAGCAGACCAAAGCAGAGATCCTTGCTAAAAAACGCGCGGAGATGGGAGGTAAGAAATGAATACAGCGATGAATCTGTCCTCCAGCCCCCATGTCCGCAGCCGGCTTCGGACGGACCTGATCATGTACTGCGTGATCGCGGCGCTTCTTCCTGCGACCGTGGTCGGCGTCATCAATTTCGGCGTTCCCGCGCTGCTGGTGATCCTGGTCTCCGTCGCGACTGCGGTATTCACGGAGTTCGTATTTGACAAGATCTGCAAAAAGCCGAACACCATCGGTGACGGCTCGGCGGCCCTGACCGGACTTCTGCTGGCCCTGTGCCTGCCGTCGTCGGTCCCGCTCTACATCCCGTTCCTCGGCGCGCTCTTCGCGGTCCTCATCGCGAAGAACTTCTTCGGCGGACTCGGCAAGAACTTCATCAACCCGGCGCTCGCCGGACGCTGCTTCCTGCTGATCTCCTTCAGCCAGACGGTCACGACCTTCAAGGTGGACGGCGTCTCCTCGGCGACGCCTCTGGCGGATCTGGCGGCCGGCAAGACCGTCAATGTGACGCAGATGTTCCTCGGCACCTCCAACGGCGTCATCGGCTGCTCCATCGGAGCGCTGCTCATCGGCGGCCTGGTGCTCCTGGTCTTCGATATCATCACCTGGGAGATCCCCGTGGCGGTGCTCGGATCCTTCGTCCTCTTCATGGGCCTCTTCGGCGGCCAGGGCTTTGATCCGAAATTCCTGCTGGCGCATCTGGCCGGCGGCGGCATCGTGATGGGCGCCTTCTTCATGGCGACCGACTATGTGACTTCTCCGGTCAGTACCCCGGGCCAGCTGATCTTCGGTGCTCTGATCGGTATCCTGTCCGGACTCTTCCGGGTCAAGGGCAGCGCGGCCGACTCCGTCAGCTACGCGATCATTATTTCCAACCTTGTGGTGCCGCTCATTGACCTCTACATCGCGCCGAAGCCCTTTGCTTACCGCAAGGCGATGGTCGAGAAGAGGAACGGCGCCAAGCCGGTCCCGTTCTGGCAGAAGGTGCCGAAGTCGGCCCTCATTCTCTGCCTGATCGCCCTGGTCACCGGTGTCGCCCTTTCCGGCGTCTACACGATGACCAAGGACACCATCGAGGCTCAGCAGATGGCTGCCAACGCCGAGTCCTACAAGGCGGTGGTCCCGGACGCGGAGACCTTCGAGGCGGACGAGGCTCTGACCGCAGCTGTAGACGCTCTCGGCGGAGAGGTCTACGGTACGGATTACGGCCGTGTCCATATCAATGACGTGATCGTCGGCAGGAATGCCGCGGGCGAAGCGGTCGGATACGTGATCTCCGTGACCAGCTCGGACGGCTTCGACGGCGACATCACCCTGTCCATGGGCATACAGCCCGACGGCACGCTCAACGGCATTTCCTTCACGGAGCTGCATGAGACAGCCGGTATGGGCATGCGCTGCGACGAACCGGAGTTCCGCGATCAGTTCAACGGCCGCCTGGTGAGCGCCTTCAAGCTCAACAAGGCCGGCGGCTCCACCGCGGAAGACGAGATCAACTCCGTCTCCGGCGCGTCCATTTCCTCGGGAGCTGTGGTCAACGCAGTGAATGCGGGCCTCAACTTCTTTGAGACCAATGTGAAGGGAGGCGAGTAACGCATGAATAAATACGTAGAGCGCCTGTATAACGGCCTCCTGAAAGAAAACCCCGCCCTCGTCCTGATGCTGGGCATGTGCCCGACGCTGGCGGTCTCCACCCGCGCTATGAACGGCATCGGCATGGGCCTGTCCACCACGGCGGTCCTGATCCTCTCGAACCTGGTCATCTCCCTTCTCCGGAAGGTGATCCCCGACGAGGTCCGTCTGCCGTCCTACATCGTGATCGTGGCTTCGCTGGTCACGGTGACCGAGCTGCTGATCAAGGCGTATCTGCCCGCGATCTACGACGCGCTCGGCATCTTCATCCCGCTGATCGTCGTCAACTGCATCATCCTCGGCCGCGCCGAGGCGTACGCCAACAAGGCGACCCCGGATCTGGCGGTCTTCGACGGCATCGGCATGGGCCTCGGATTCACGGCCTCCCTTACCGTCGCCGGTATGATCCGTGAGCTGGTCGGCAACGGCACGCTCTTTGAGGTCCGCATCCTTCCGGAGAGCGTCGAGCCCATCGCCATCTTCGTGCAGCCCCCGGGAGCGTTCCTGGTCATCGCGTTCATCATCATGGTCATGAATGCCATCGGCATCAAGACCCGCCAGAAACAGCTGGTCGACGGCTGCGACGGCTGCTGCGCCGCGTGCCAGACGAACTGTGAGCGGGCAGGAAAGGAGGCGAAGGCATGAATCTGATCCTGATCTTTATCGCCGGAGCGCTGATCAACAACGTGGTCCTGAACCAGTTCCTCGGCATCTGCTCCTTCCTGGGCGTATCCAAGCAGATCAAGCCCTCCTTCAGCCTGGGCATGGCTGTCGTCTTCGTCATCGGCATGGCGTCGGCGGTCGCCAATCTGCTGTACACCTTCGTTCTGAAGCCCTTTGACCTGGATTATCTGAAGACCATCGTCTTCATCCTGGTCATCGCGGCCCTCGTGCAGGTCGTCGAGATGTTCCTGAAGAAGACGTCTCCGGGTCTGTACAAGGCGCTGGGTATCTATCTGCCTCTGATCACCACCAACTGCGCGGTGCTCGGCGTCGCTCTGACCAACGTGCAGAATGACTACAACTTCATCGAGTCCGTTCTCGCAGGCCTCGGAACCGCTGTCGGCTACACGCTGGCGATCACGCTGCTGGCCGGTATCCGCAGCCGGATCAACGAAGACGATCTTCCGGCGCCGCTTCGCGGAGCGCCGATCGTCCTGGTCTGCGCGGCACTGATGTCCATTGCATTTACCGGATTCTCCGGCCTGTCGCTGTAAGGAGGTTCGAATTATGCAGGGAATTATTATTGCGACGCTGGTGCTCGCCATCGTCGGTATACTGGTCGGCATCATGCTCGTCTTCGTAGGCAAGAAGTTCTACGTGGAAGTGGACGAGCGGGAAGCTCAGATCCGGGAATGCCTCCCGGGAAATAACTGCGGAGCCTGCGGCTTCGCCGGCTGCGACGCCCTGGCGGCGGAGATCGCCGCCGGAAACGCCGAGGTCAACGCCTGCCCCGTGGGCGGCGCGCCTGTGGCGGATAAGATCGGCGAGATCATGGGCGTCTCCGCAGAAGCTATGGAAAAGAAGGTCGCCTTCGTCCGCTGCAAGGGCACCTGCGACGTCACCCATAACCAGGGCAACTTCATCGGCATCAGGGACTGCGCCTCCGCTGTGAACGCCGGTCTGCCGGTGACTGAGTGCACCTACGGCTGCCTCGGCTTCGGAAGCTGCGTCAAGGCCTGCCCCGAGGATGCGATCCATGTCCTCGACGGCGTCGCCTGGGTGAACCGGGCCCGCTGTATCGGCTGCGGCCTCTGCGCCAAGGCCTGCCCGAGAGGGCTGATCGAGCTGGTTCCGGAGAACAAGCACGTCTCTGTGCAGTGTTCCAACAAGGACAAGGGACCGACCGTCAAGAAGATCTGCAGCGCGGGCTGCATCGGCTGCTCGCTCTGCGTCAGACAGTGCGAATTCGACGCGATCCACGTGGAGAACAACATCGCGCAGGTCAACTACGATAACTGCACACAGTGCGGCAAGTGCGTCGCCAAGTGCCCGGCGAAGGTCATCACCGAGCCGCAGCTGCAGTAAGGCGGTTTCTTGACTTTGACCGTACCGTATCGTACAATGAAAGAAGAGCAGCCGGAGCTGTGAAGATCCGGTGTGTTCGGGAACATTCCCGCTCCGGCTGCAATGCAAAGCAACCCGATAACATGTTTCCATAACAGGTGAACACTATGCATAGAGAACGACTGATGAAAGCGATCTGCGCCGGCGTGGTGGCTGTTGCCGCTTTCGCCGCTGCGACAGGCGTCGTCCGCGGGAAGGATCTGTATTACGCACTCCAGAACCGCGGCGATCTGGGGCCGCTCTCGAGAGAGGATATTGAATACATCCAGGCGGAAGCCCCCCAGGCGGCCAGCGCCGACGGCGTGGTCTCCGCGGAGGAGTGGAAGGCCGTTTATCCGGAGATCGCCGTTTCCATGGGCGACAACGCGAAGAACGAGCTCCACGTCAGCTACCTGGAGGAATCTCCTTATCTCGTGAATATCTACGAGGGCTACGGCTTCGCCAAGGATTACGAGAGCGCCAGAGGCCACTCCTACACGCTGGAGGATGTGGCGGCCACCGAGCGTCCCCACGCGACGGCCAACTGCCTGACCTGCAAGAGCCCCAACTTCACAAAGCTGGTCAACGACCAGGGCGTTGGCGTCTACACCATGGACTTCAACGAAGTCCACGCCTCTCTCAACGAGAGCATCAGCTGCTACAACTGCCATGAGAATTCCGCAGGCACGAACGGACAGCTGGTCGTCACGCACTCCTACGTGCATACGGCTCTCGGCGACAACGTGAAGACGATCCCGGAATCCACCATGGTCTGCGGACAGTGCCACATCGAGTACTATTTCGCACCGGAGACCAAGGAGACCTCGATGCCGTATTCGAGCCTCGACGAGATGACGCCGGAAGCCATCCTCGCCTACTACGACGAGATCGGCTTCGCTGACTGGACACAGGAGAGCACGGGCGCGAAGATGCTGAAGGTGCAGCATCCGGAGCTCGAGACCTTCACCCACGGCAAGCACGCCGGCCTGCTGACCTGCGCGGACTGCCATATGCCGATCGAGCGCACCGAAGAGGGCAAGGTCTATCACAGCCACATGCTGCAGAGCCCGCTTGAAAATGAGGCCCTTCTTGAGACCTGCGCGACCTGCCACGGCGACACCGATATGGTGGCCTTCGTGCACCGGATCCAGGATGAGATCACCGGCCGCGAGACTGAGGTCGGCACGAAGCTTTCCGAGTTCAAGGATGCCCTTGCGGAGGCGAACCAGTCCGGAAGCATGAGCGAGGATGAACTGGAGGAGATCCGCTACATCTACCGCTCGGCGCAGTGGTACTTCGATTTCTGCTACGTGGAGAATTCAGAGGGCGCGCACAACTCACAGCTTTCCCGCGACTGCCTGGACCGCTCCGAGCAGCTGATCGAGGACGGCATGAGCTACTTTGCCTGATAAGCGGCGAAGAAACGAAATGAATTGTTATCGGAGGGGAGAGCAGATCTCCCCTCTCTTTTTTGGAAGAGATGCGGCCTTAGCAGGTGTCCTGCAGCGCGGCCGTATGAGGAAACCATGTCAATAATTCGGAAGATCTGGAATTTTATCCGTTCCATGCAGTTCGCCATCGGCCTTCTGGTCGTTCTGGCCGCGGTCTGCGCGCTGGGAAGCTTTATTACCCAGGGACAGACCTACGACGCGTACGCGCAGCTGTACGGAGAGAGAACGGCGGGGGCCATCATGGCCCTGCAGCTGGACGACGTATTCCACGCCTGGTGGTTCGTGCTGCTGACCGCATTTCTGTGCGTGAATCTGATCCTCTGCAATCTGGTGCGGATCCCCGCGATCCTGAAACAGCAGAAGCGTGAGGGCGATCCCGCCTCCGCCTTCGGAAAGGAAGGCACGGTCTGCGTCCGGGGCGTGAAGGATCCGGAGGGACTCTTCCGCGCACTGGGCTTCCGCGGGATCCGGAAAACGGAGCAGGGCCTCTTCGCGGTGAAGAACAGGGCGGGGGTCTGGGGCGCCTGGGTCTGCCATCTGGGGATCCTGCTGCTCATCCTGGGCTTTGGCCTCGGCCAGGCCACGAAAGAGCAGTATACGGTCTACGGCCTGCCCGGAGATTCCATGCAGGTGGGAGAGACCGGCTATATCCTCACGATCGACTCCTTCGACGTGGGACTGCGCGAGGACGACACCGTCGAACAGTACACCGCCGGCATCACGGTCCGGAATCCGAAGGAAGGGCAGGAGGCCTCCGCCAGCATCAGCGTCAACAATCCGGCGACTCTCTTCGGCATGAAATATTACCAGAATTCCACCGGCTGGGCCGCGGACATCCATATCACAAAGGACGGGGAGCCGCTGCAGGACGAGCCTCTTATCGCCGGGCATTTTACGGCGGTGAAGGACAAGCCGGATCTGGTGATCTTCCTGAGCGCCTTCTATCCGGACTACGTGCTGGATCCTGCGGAAGGACCCATGAGCATTTCCTCGGT
>ONST01000222.1 GCA_900320575.1 uncultured Eubacteriales bacterium | reverse complement strand
GCTGGCCGGACGGGACTTCCGGGGCCTGTGCTTCACCAACCTGGTGGATTTCGACGCGCTCTGGGGACACCGGAGGAATCCGCAGGGCTATGCTGAGGAGCTGGAGCGCTTCGACGAAAAGCTCGGGGAGCTGCTCGCCGTACTTAAGGGAGACGATCTTCTCGTCATTACCGCGGACCACGGCAATGATCCGACCTATAAAGGCAGCGACCACACCCGGGAGAAGGTGCCCTTCCTCGCGTATTCGCCCTCGATGCAGGGCAGCGGGGAACTGCCGGAGGCGGATACCTTTGCGGTGATCGGCGCCACGGCTGCGGAGAATTTCGGCACGGAACTGCCGGAGGGAATGATCGGAAGTTCCTGGCTGGAACTGCTGGTCTGAAAGCCTTTTATTTTCCGGTAAGAACGAAGAGAAGCGGGACCGCATGCATATTTGCGGGCCGGATATTTTTTTACAGGAGTATATCAACGTGAAGAACAGACGAATCGTCGTGAAGGTAGGGACCTCCACGCTGACCAATGAACTCGGGAACAGCAATCTCTATACCATGGAGCGGCTGGCCATGGCCCTGGCGGACGTCCAGAACATGGGCAATGAGGTGATCCTGGTCTCCTCCGGCGCCATTGCCGTGGGAGCCAACAAGATGCACCTTACGGAGCGGCCGCAGAGCGTGCGCATGAAGCAGGCGGCAGCCGCCGTGGGGCAGTGCGAGAACATGTTCCTCTACGACAAGTTCTTCGGCTACTACAATAAGACGGTCGCTCAGATCCTGCTGAACGCCGAGGATATCGCCCAGGAGGTGAAGAAGGAGAACCTGACCAATACCTTCAACGCCCTGCTGGAGCAGAAGATCATTCCCATCGTCAATGAAAATGACTCGGTCAGCTACACGGAGATCGAATCCAAGGACCGCCTGTTCGGCGACAACGACATGCTTTCCGCGGTGGTGGCCGTGCTCTGCCAGGCGGATCTGCTGATCATCCTGTCGGATATCGACGGCTTCTATGACAAGGATCCGCGGCTCTACAAGGACGCGAAGCTGATCGGCCGCATCGAGACCATCGACGAGAGCGTCTATGAGCTGGCGGGCGGCGCCGGATCGCGGCGCGGGACCGGCGGCATGCGGACGAAGCTCGGCGCGGCGGATCTGTGCGCGGCCCAGGGGATCGACACCATCGTCACCAATGGGAAAGACCCCTCCGTCCTCTACCGCATCATGCAGGGAGAGAAGGTCGGGACGCTCTTCGTCGGGAAGTGACCGGGTCATATTTTTCAAAAAATAAAAAATAAAGCTTGCGTTTTCCGGCTGTATGTGCGATACTATTTTTCAGCCGCATGGGGGTATAGCTCAGTTGGGAGAGCGCTTGAATGGCATTCAAGAGGTCATGGGTTCGAATCCCACTATCTCCATCCATGAAAAAGGATCCTGAAACCCGATTGGGGCAGCAGGATCCTTTTTTTCTGCGCGGAAAAAATGACGGCACGTGAAGAGGGACACATGGCACTGGGAAGCTTTTCGAAGCGTCTGGAAGCGAAAAAACGGGAGCGGGAATACCGGCAGATGGCCGTATGGGCGCTCCGGCAGGTCGCGATCGAGAACGGCTCCGAGATCCTTGATATCGGCTGCGGGGAAGGCATCACCATCGAGCTGGAGCACGACCGGAATTACCGGGGAACGATCTGGGGCATTGACGTGAGCGAGACCGGGCTGGCGAAGGCCCGGAGCCTCAACGGGGACGCGGTCGCCGCCGGCACGGTCCGCCTCTACAAAGCGGGGGTGGCGCATCTGCCGTTCGACGACCAGTCCTTCAATCTGGTGGTCTCGGTGTCCCGGACGATCTTCTGGGCGCGGACCGAGCGGAATCTCCAGGAGATCTACCGGGTGATGAAGAACGGCGGGACGGCCATGCTCTGCTGGGACGATCAGGCGGAGAAGTGGGAGACCGGCCTCGTCGGCCGCGGGGAGACCCGTTCTCCGGAGAAGATGCACACGCTCATGAAGAACGTGGGGTTCCTCAACGTCACGCTCGAGCAGAAGGGGGACTGGCGGTGCCTTGTGGGCGGCAAGCTCTGAAGGCGGAAGGAATGGCCGGCAGCATAAATGCGCGTCTGCGCGAATTTCTGCTTGCATCTTTTGCTTTTTTCGATAAAATGGTTCATAGTGCGGATGCGGACATCCTTTTGGGCGCCGCGTCCGGTGGAGTTGCGGACCGCCTGTGGCGTTCCGCTGTTTTATGAGGAGAGAGGAGGCAGTATGAGCAACAAAACAGTAATCGGCGAGCAGCCCATTTACGATGCGACAGAGCTCGGCTACGGAAGGATGGCTGTTCTCGGGATCCAGCACATGTTCGCGATGTTCGGTGCGACGGTCCTGGTCCCGGTCCTGACAGGCCTGAGCGTATCCACGACCCTTCTGTTCGCCGGACTTGGGACGCTGCTGTTCCATCTGATCACCGGCAAAAAGGTCCCGGCGTTTCTGGGTTCGTCCTTTGCATTTCTCGCGGGCTACGCGGCCATCGCTCCCAACGGAGAGAAAGAGCTTCTTCCCTATGCCTGCTTCGGCGTCATTTTCGCCGGTCTGATGTACCTGGTGCTTGCTGCACTGTTCAAGGTCTTCGGCGCAAAGAAAGTCATGCGCTTTTTCCCGCCTGTGGTGACCGGCCCGATCATTATCGCGATCGGTCTGAATCTTTCCCAGTCCGCAGTCAACAACTGCGCCCAGAACTGGCTGGTGGCGCTGGTCGCGATCACGATCATCATCATCTGCAATATCTGGGGCCACGGCATGATCAAGATCATCCCCATCATCTGCGGCGTCATCGGATCCTACATCGTGGCAGCCTTTATTCCCGGCCAGATCAACTGGCAGAATGTGGCGGACGCGGCCTGGTTCGGCAGCCCCATTGAGTGGAGCCGCACGGTCCCCGGCATGCTTACGGGCGGAAATGTGGATACCGCGCTGCTTCTGACCGCTGTGATCACGATCCTTCCGATCTCCTTCGCGACCATGATGGAGCACATCGGCGATATTTCCGCGATCTCCTCCACGGTCGGAAAGAACTTCATCCAGGAACCCGGCCTTCACAAGACCCTGATGGGCGACGGCCTGGCCACCGCGCTGGCGGCGTTCTTCGGAGCTCCGGCCAACACGACCTACGGTGAAAATACCGGCGTTCTGACCCTGACGAAGGTCTACGATGCCAAGGTGGTGCGCCTGGCGGCGGTCTTTGCCGCGGTGCTGTCCTTCTGCCCGAAGTTCGCGGCGATCATCGAGGTGATGCCTGCGGCCACGATGGGCGGCATTTCCCTGGTGCTCTACGGCATGATCTCCGCGGTCGGCGTGCGCAACGTCGTTGAGACCAAGGTGGACTTCTCCAAGAGCCGCAACGTCATCATCGCGGCGATGATCCTGGTCCTCTCGATCGGAATCAACTACTCGACCGGAAGCATCGGCTTCACGGCCGGTTCTCTGAACTTAAGCTTCTCCGGTCTTGCGGTCGGTTCTTTTGTGGGCATCGTGCTCAACGCGATCCTGCCCGGCAAGGATTACAGCTTCGTGACCGGCGAGCCCAATGAGACCGGCGTTGACCTGCAGATCCAGCAGGGCGAGACCGTCACGGAAGTGAAACGCCGCGTCGAGCGCTCCCAGGCGCGCGCCCGCGCCCGCGCCGAACGTCAGGTCGAGCGTGACCGCGACGAGTAATACGCGAGCATCATTTCGGAAAAGGCCTGCATGGCGTGCGAGACGTACTGCCGGTCGGACAGCACGAGATCAAAGACGCGGACGGAGTACGGAGAACTGATCCGGAAGAACAGGGTCTCCTCCTCCGGATGCGTGATCAGAAGATCCGTGATGAAGGCGGCTCCCAGTCCCGCCGCGGACAGATGGCGGGCGGTCACCAGCTGGCTGACCTGCATCCGCACCCTGGGCTGAATGCCCGCTTCTTCGAACATCGCCAGGCTCCTCCGGCGGAGATCATTTCCCGGAGTCAGGATGAGATACGGCAGGTCGGCGAAGGCCTCGATGGAGACTTCCGGTGCATCCGGCAGCCGGTGCCGTTTTTCAAGAATATCCCGTGCGGTGAAGGCGTGATCCTTCATCCGCTGTCCCGCGACCGAATCCCGCGGGACGGAGAGCAGCAGGGTGTCCGTGAAACAGGGCGTCCGAAGAAAGCTGTCCTTCGGTTTTTCCGTACAGTTAAATGTCAGGTCGATCTCCTGATCATAAAGAAGCGAAAGCAGACGATCTGCCCCGGTTTCCGTCAGTTCCAGACGGACGCCGGGGTATTTTTCTGTGAAACGGGCCAGGACCGGCGGTAGCACGTAGGAGTTGAAATAGTGCGAACCGCCGATGCGCAGCCTTCCTGTACGGAGAGAGGAGAGATCGTTTAGCTGCTGCTCCAGCTCCCGTTCCAGATTCCGGATCTCCCGGTACTTGGTAAGATAGAGCTCGCCTGCCGCCGTGAGGCGCAGCGGCTTGGCTGTGCGGTCAAAGAGCGGCATGCCGAGCCTGGCCTCTGTCTTCGCGACCGCGATGCTTAAGGCCGGCTGTGTGAGGAACAGCTCCTGCGCCGCCCGGGAGAAGCTCCCGCAGCGGTAGACCGCGTCAACATACTTCATTTCCTGATCCAATTCTTATCCTCCTTTCGGAAATAACCGGGGTGAAAATACGGATTATAGGATGTGAGTCAATGGTCTGCGGGCCGCTCCTGCCGGATCATCGATACAACAAGCAAGACTATAATAATAAAAATAATTTATAGAAATATATAATTCATAAAATTGATTATATTCCCCTCCCGCTGTATTGTAAAGATGTAAGAACAAAACCGGTCCGCGAAGCGGAGGAGGAGGATACACATGAAGATCAATGCCCTGATGATGGACAGCACAGACAATGTTGTGACCTGTATCAACGAAGTGGCCGCAAAAGAGACAGTCGTGTACCGGAAGGGCGAAGAGCTCTGTACACTGACGGCAAAAGAGAACATTCCCTACTGCCACAAGATCGCCATTTCCCCGATCGCAAAGGGCAGCCAGGTCATCAAGTACGGCGAGAGCCTCGGCGAGGTCTCCGAGGACGTAGAGACCGGAAAATGGGTCGCGGACCACAATCTCTTCAGCGTTCCGCGCGATTATGACAGCGAGCTGGCAGGAGAGGATTTCGTGATGTGCGCGAAGCAGTCCGAAGGAGATCCGGAGAAGAAGAGCTTCCAGTTCTGGGGCTACCGGAGAGCCGAGGGCAGACCGGGCATCCGCAACCATGTGCTGATCCTTCCGACCTGCGCCTGCGGCAGTGAGAGCAGCCGCATCGTGGCCAGCCAGGTCCGCGGAGCCGTCAACATCGTCTTTAATACCGGATGTTCCGACGTGGCGGCCAATACGGCCATGAGCCAGAAGGTCCTGACCGGTTTCGCCTGCAATCCCAACGTCTACGGCGTGGTCATCATCGGACTCGGCTGCGAGACGGTGCCGCACAACAAGCTCCGCGAGAAGATCCAGTCCATGACCAGCAAGCCGGTGGTGTCCTTCGGGATCCAGGATGAGGGCGGCACGCTGAAGACCATCGAAAAGGCGGTCCGCGCGGCGCGGGATATGGCGGCGGAAGCCGGCATGCAGCAGAAGGAGCTGTTCGACGCCTCTGAATTCTTCATGGGCATCGAGTGCGGCGGCTCCGACGCGACCTCCGGCATCGCCAGCAACCCGGCAGTCGGCGAGCTCAGCGATCTGCTGGTCGATATGGGAGCCACATCCATGATGAGCGAGTCCATCGAGTGGATCGGCGGCGAGCACGTGCTGGCAAAGCGGGCGGCGGACCGGAAGATCCAGAACGAGATCATCGAGGTCTGCAGAGCCTACGAGAAGCATCTCGAGGCGGCGGGCCAGGACTGCAGAGCCGGCCAGCCGACACCCGGCAACAAGGCCGGCGGCCTGTCGACTCTGGACGAGAAGAGCCTCGGCTGCATCCGCAAGGGCGGCACCCGTCCGGTCGTCGAGGTCCTGGAACAGGCGCAGCGGCCCACAAAGAAGGGCGCGATCGTCATGGACACCGCCGGCTATGATATTTCTTCCGTGACCTCGATGGTGGCGGCCGGCTGCCAGGCCGTGATCTTCACCACCGGCCGGGGCACTCCCACCGGAAACGCCATCGTCCCGGTCCTCAAGGTCACCGCGAACGGCAGGACTTTCCAGAAAATGGAAGACAACATGGACGTCGACTTAAGCCCCATCGTCCGCGGGGAGAAGACCTATCAGGAGATGGGCAGGGAGCTCGTGGACGTGATGCACGATATCTGCAACGGAAAGCTTACCAAGGCGGAAGCCTTCGGATTCTCGGACAT
>ONST01000242.1 GCA_900320575.1 uncultured Eubacteriales bacterium | reverse complement strand
TCCTTCGTGCGCTGCACCAGCGCCTTGCGGATCGGGTTCAGGATGACGAAGCCGGAGTCACAGAAGACCGGGATGGAGACCACCCAGCCCATGAGCTCCATGGCCAGCACCGGGTTATTCTTCCCGACGAGCTTGATGACCATGTCCGCGAGCTTCAGCGCGGCGCCCGTCACCTCCAGGATGCTGCCGATCAGGGCGCCCAGGATGATGACGATACCGATGCTGGAGAATGTCCCCGAAAAGCCCGCGCCGATGACGCTGGCCAGTCCGCTCACCTTCGTGCCGTCCTCCAGGGTCCGGTCAACGATCGGGATCCCTGCGATGAGACCCAGCACCAGCGAGATGCACATGATAGATACGAACGGGTGGATCTTGAATTTGGAGATCATGATGATCATCACGACGATCGCCAGGACGAACACCAGGATCAGCGGTAAACCAGTCATATTTTTCCCTCCTCATGAAAAAATGACGACACACATTTGTCTGCACCAGCAATTATACCACGATTCAGCGAAAATGGTACTGCTATTTCGTCAATCTGCCCAATTTATTCAGGCCACCAGGCGGCAGAATTCGCTCCACCGCTCCTCCGCTCTCCTGAGACTAAGGAGAAGCGTTTCTTTCTTTTCCGCGTCCGGAGCACCGCTCTCTTCGGAGGAATAGGGCCGGAGAAGCTCCACCACCGCGCCGAACGCCTGGGAGAGAGGCGTCAGCGACAGATTGTCCGAAGCGCCCTTCAGGCTGTGGGCGATCCGGAATCCGTCCCGGTATGCGCCCTTTTTTACGAAGAAGATCAGCATCTCCATATCACGCGTTCCGCTGAAATCCCGCAGAAGCTTCCGGTAAAACAGCTCGTCGCCCAGCACCCGCGCAACGCCTTCCTGCGGCCTGGCGCCCCAGTTTCCGAGCCGTTCTGTCACTGTACACATATTCCGTCGGATCCTTTCTGTCCTATCAGATGCGGTCTTCTCTCCCGGGATCTTTTACTGCCGTCTCCTCCGGATCTGCCTCAGACCGGTCGAACTGTGCGGCGAGAACGCCGAACAGCCGGTCCGGATCAATCGGCTTCTCAATAAACGCATTCATGCCCGCCTGACGGCAGCGCTCCTTCACCTCCTCGGTCACATCTGCGGTCAGCGCGATGACCGGCACAGTCCCCGCATCGACCTGGGGAAGCTGCCGGATCTTTTTCGCGGCTTCCACGCCGCTGATCACCGGCATCATCAGATCCATCAGCACTGCCTGGAAATAATAGGGGCCATGGGACTGGAAAAGCTCCACTGCCTCCTGTCCGTCCGCAGCCAGATGCGCGTGGATCCCCTTCATGCCCAGGATCTTGACGATCACCTCGGCGTTCACATGGTTGTCCTCCGCGAGGAGCACATTTTTCCCGTAGAGGACCTGGTCGAGGTAGGTGGTGGTGCGGCGGACGCCCACGCGGATCTGCTCCTCGCTGGCCAGCGCGTAGCTCAGCCGTACGGTGAACTCGGTCCCGTTTCCCTGGCTGCTGCGGAAGGAGATCGTTCCGCCCAGCAGCTCCACAAGGTTCCTGCAGATATAGAGCCCCAGACCCATGCCGTCGTGGATCCCCCCGTCCGACCGGTCCTGCTCGAAGGGCAGGAACATCTTCTTCTGGAAGCCGTCGCGGATCCCGATCCCGTTGTCGCGGACCACATAGGTGTGCTCCGCGTAATTTCCGACATATTCCACGGAGGCCTCCAGCGTGACCCGTCCGCCCGGGGGCGTAAATTTCACGCTGTTGGTCAGAAGATTCACCAGCACCCGCTCCACATGCTTGAGATCGATCATCACGTACCGGCCCTGGCAGCCGCGGACTTCCATCGAGAAATCCAGATTCGCGCTGCGGGCCTGTTCTCCGATCACTGCCGCGACAGAGCGGAACACCTCGTCCTCCTTCTCCGCGGACGCCACCGTCACGATCTTCCCGGCGTTGATCCGGCTGGTCTCCAGGATCTCCTCTACAAGGCCCAGCAGATAATTGCTGGAATTGCGGATCTTCTCTAGGTTATCCCGGACCTGCGGCTGCAGATCCGGCTCCTGCAGGCTCAGCTGGGTCAGTCCGAAGATCGCTGTCATCGGGGTACGCATGTCGTGGGACATATGCGACAGGAAGGCGTCCTTCTCTCTCCCGGAGCGGATCGCCTCCCGGAGGGCCTTCGCCATCTCGTTGATCTGCTCCCGGTCGTCCACCGGTCCCGTGGTGTCCACGAAGGTGAGGACCAGCCCCCTAAGCGAGCTGTTCTTTCCTGCAAGATCCCCGTCCTCCAGGCTCCGGGTATCGATCGCGCGGTACGGGGCAATGCGGATCAGATAGGTCTTCCCGGAGACCGACGCGCAGTGGCGCTCGATTGGTTCCATGGTCGCGAGCACCTGCCGGCACTGCTGGATCAGGTCCACCGCGGCGAAATTGTAGGAAATGTAGCGGAGCGAACGGCCCACGTCCTGGTCCGCCACATGGAATTCCGAGGAAATATACTCGGTGAACTTCCGGATGTTCAGGTTCTTATCCACCATCAGGACGCCCACCAGCGTCACTGCCAGGAAATTCGCCATATCGTCATTGAGGCCTGCCAGCTCGCTTACCTTGGACTGGTATTCGGAATTTACCGTATAGAGCTCCTCGTTGACAGACTGCAGTTCCTCATTGGAGGACTGCAGCTCCTCATTTGCCGTGAGCAGCTCCTCGTTGGCCGCCTGCAGCTCCGCATTGACGGATTCCAGCTCCGTAACGGTCTGCCGCAGATTCTCCTTCGTAATTCGCAGCTCATGCTCGAGATTGGAAATCCGTTTCGCGGCAGCTGTATCGATCTGATATCGCTTCATGTCGCCGGTGATCAGCTGCTTCCCTCTGACAAAGGAGATGGCAGTCTGATTCGTGGCCTGTCCGTGACGGTCGGTGATCGGCTGCGCGGTGATCGTGATATACTCCGGGCTCTCCCCGATCTGTACCGGGACCTCCTCATAGCTGATCTGGCGGCCCTCCCGCCGGCAGTCCCGGAGCACGGTGGACACCGCGATCTTCAGGTCGTTCCGCAGGAGCATGAAAATATCAAAGGTAGCCTCCCCGGCCGGGATCGACAGAAAGCCGCTGCAGTCGCCGTAGGTCCGGGTCATCTCGTTCTTCTCGTTCACGAGCACCGTGGCCGGCATCAGGGTTTCCAGCACCGAGGTGTCCAGCTCGCCCTCTTTGTACTGCACATCCTCCCCGAAATCGACCGCAGGCAGCTCCAGCGTGTCCATATTCTGCTCCACGTTCTGCACGGAGTAGGTCACCGGCTCGTGGGCCGGCAGCTTTCCGGACTGGTTGTGAATGAAGATCTTTTCATTGGCGCTGAAGGTCCGGAAGACGTCGTCGTAATCAATGACGGATTCCGAGCGCCCGAGAAAGAGGTAGCCCCGGTCGTTGAGGGCTGTGTGGAAAATGGCGAACAGATTTCTCTGCAGCACGGACTGGAAATAGATCAGCACATTCCGGCAGCTGATGAGGTCCAGCTTTCCGAAAGGAGGGTCCTGGAACACGTTGTGCTGCGCGAAGATGATCATTTTCCGGATATCGTGCCGGATCATGTATTTATTTCCCTTGCGGGTAAAAAACCGGGAGAGCCTCGTCACCGACACGTCGTCGATGATATTGTCCCCGTACACGCCCCGCACCGCCGTCGATATGGAATCCGAGTCGAGATCCGTGGCGAAGATCTTCACGTCGCGGCGCACGTTCAGCTCCTCCATCATTTCCTCGAAAAGGATCGCGATGGAGTAGGCTTCCTCACCGGTGGAGCAGCCCGCCACCCAGACGCGGATCTGCTT
>ONST01000223.1 GCA_900320575.1 uncultured Eubacteriales bacterium | reverse complement strand
GGCGTGCCGGACAAGGCGATGGGCGAGGAGATCATGGCCTGCATCATCCTCAAGGAGGGCGAGAGCATGACCGTGGAGGAGATGAAGACCTACGTGCTCGACCACATGGCGAAGCACAAAGTCCCGAAGTATATCGAATTCGTGGACGGCTTCCCGATGAACGATGCGGGCAAGATCCAGAAATACAAGATGCGGGAGGAAGCGGTGAAGAAACTCGGGCTGGAGAAGGACGCCAGCATCGAGACCGCGTAAATGCGATGCTGCAGGTGAAGCATATTATCAACAGCCACTGCCACATTTATCCGGAGAAGATCGCGCACAAGGCGGTCGCCGCGGTGGATCATTTTTATGAGGACTGGCTCGGCGAGCTGAACGACGGCACGGCGGGCACGCTCCTGCGCACCGGAATGGAGGCGGGGATCACGCATTTCATCGTGCATTCCGTGGCCACGAAGCCGGAGCAGGTCGGGAGCATCAACCGCTTTATCGCTTCCGCCGCGGCTGCGTCGGAGGGGCATTTTACGGGGCTGGGAGCGATGCATCCCGATTCCGCCGACATGGAGGGAGACATCGACGGCCTGATCGCGCTGGGGCTCAAAGGCGTGAAGATCCATCCGGATATCCAGGAGTTCCGGGCCGACAGCAAAAATGCGATGCGCATCTTTGAGCTCTGCGAGGACCGGGGGATCCCCATCCTCGTGCACACCGGCGACTACCGCTACGATTACTCGAATCCGAACCGGATCGTCCCGGTGCTGAAGGCGTTTCCCCGCCTGAAGTTCATCGGCGCGCATTTCGGCGGCTGGAGCATCTGGGAGGAGGCAGCGGCCGTCCTCTCGGATTTCCCGAATATCTGCGTGGATACTTCTTCTTCCTTCTGCGGACTGACGCCGGAGCGGGCGAAGAACCTGGTACGGCTCTACGGTTCGGAACGGGTGATGTTCGGAACGGATTATCCGCTCTGGCCGCAGAAGGACGAGCTGGCGTTCCTTGAGCGCATGGAGCTCCTTCCGGAGGAGCTGGAAAACGTCTGCTGGAAGACCTGCGCGGAGCTGTTCGGCATTTCTTTTCCGGAAGACGGACAGAAGACGGTGCAGGCTTAAGGAGAGCCGGCGCGTCCCATTTATGGAGACAGGACCCCGCGGGAGCGATCCCGCGGGGCCTTTTCGCTTGCCAATCTCCGCCGCATATGCTAAACTGTCAAAAACCTGAAGTGTAAGTAAGTTTCAAATACCCCCAAGGAGGAAGACATGGCGACCTACATTAATGAACCCTCTCATACGTTTAACGAATATCTGCTGATTCCGGGGTATTCCTCGAGCGAGTGCGCGCCCGCCAACGTTTCCCTGAAGACGCCCCTCACGAAGTTCCGGAAGAAGGACGGCGAAAAGCCCGCGATCGAGATGTCGATCCCGATGGTCTCCGCGATCATGCAGTCCGTTTCCGGCGACCGCCTGGCTATTGCGCTGGCGAAGGCAGGAGGCGTCTCTTTTATTTACGGCTCCCAGTCCATAGAGGACGAGGCGGCCATGGTGGCGAAGGTCAAGGCCTACAAATCCGGCTTTGTTCCCAGCGACTCGAATGTCCGTCCGGACCAGACTCTTGCCGACATCCTGGCGCTCAAAGAGAAGACCGGGCATTCCACGGTGGCGGTCACGGACGACGGAACGGTCAACGGCCGGCTCGTCGGCATCGTGACGAGCCGCGATTACCGCGTGAGCCGCATGAGCACGGACGAGAAGGTGGAGAGCTTCATGACGCCGCTTGAGAAGCTCATTTATGCCGAGGAGGGCGTCACCTTAAGCGAAGCGAACGATATCATCTGGGAGAAGCGCCTCAACGCCCTGCCGATCGTGAGCAAAGACGGACGCCTGGTCGCGTTCGTGTTCCGCAAGGACTATTCCGAGCACAAGGCGAATCCGGACGAGCTGCTCGATGCGGAGAAGCGCTATATCGTCGGAGCCGGCATTAACACCCGCGACTATGCCGAGCGCATTCCGGCCCTTCTGGCGGCCGGCGCGGACGTGCTGTGCATCGACTCCTCCGAGGGCTTCTCGGAATGGCAGAAGCTCACCCTTGCGTGGGTGCGGGAGCATTACGGCGACAGCGTCAAGGTCGGCGCCGGCAACGTCGTGGACCGCGAGGGCTTCCTCTTCCTTGCCGAGTGCGGAGCGGACTTCATCAAGGTCGGCATCGGCGGCGGCTCGATCTGCATTACCCGCGAGACCAAGGGCATCGGACGCGGCCAGGCGACGGCCCTCATCGAGGTCTGCAAGGCGAGAGACGAATATTATGAGAGAACCGGCGTCTATATCCCGGTCTGCTCGGACGGCGGCATCGTATACGATCACCACATCACCCTGGCGCTGGCCATGGGCGCGGATTTCGTGATGCTGGGCCGCTATTTCGCGCGTTTCGACGAGAGCCCGACCGAGAAGCTCCTGGTGGGCGGCTCCTTCGTCAAGGAGTACTGGGGCGAGGGTTCCAACCGCGCCCGCAACTGGCAGCGGTACGATCTGGGCGGCGACAAGAAGCTGACCTTCGAGGAAGGCGTGGATTCCTACGTGCCCTACGCCGGCCCCTTAAGTGAAAATGTGGCGAAGACCACCAGCAAGATCCGCTCCACCATGTGCAACTGCGGCGCCCTGACGATTCCGGAGCTGCAGGAGAAGGCGAAGATCACGCTGGTATCCGCCACCAGTATCGTGGAGGGAGGCGCCCATGACGTGATCCGCAGAGAGAAGGCTTCCTCGGATCACAGATAAGGATGACAGCAGCGTATGTTACTGGATAAGATCAGAAAAAACGGGGATATCCGCCGCATTCCTCCGGAGCAGTATCCGGAGCTCGCGCAGGAGATCCGCGATTTCCTGGTGGAGAAGGTCTCCGTAAGCGGCGGCCACCTGGCGTCCAATCTGGGCGTGGTGGAGCTCACCATGGCCCTGCATCTGGTATTCAATTTTGAACGGGATAAAGTCATCTGGGACGTAGGGCATCAGTCCTACGTCCACAAGATCCTGACCGGACGGAAGGACGCCTTCGATACTCTCCGGCAGAAGGGCGGGATCAGCGGCTTCCCGAAGAAATGCGAGAGCCGGACCGACTGTTTCGATACCGGACACAGCGCGAACAGCGTGTCCGCGGGCCTGGGGATGGCTTACGCCCGGGATCTGACCGGAAAGCACTATTCGGTGATCTCGGTGATCGGAGACGGCTCCTCGACCGGAGGAATGTTCTTCGAGGCGCTCAATAATGCGGGGCGGCTGAACAGCAATTTCATTATCATTCTCAACGACAACGAGATGTCCATTTCCCCGAACGTCAGCGGTCTCGGGGTCTATTTGAGCAGTATCCGGACAGCCGCTTCCTACAACGAGCTGAAGGACGAGGTCAAGCGGAAGCTGTCGCGCGTGCCGGGACTGGGCGAGCCGATGGTGAGCGGGATCAGCAACGTGAAGGAGGGCATCAAGAAGCTCCTTCTTCCGGAAATGATCTTCGAGAATTTCGGCGTGACCTACCTGGGGCCTGTGGACGGGCACAACACCCAGCAGCTGGTGCGCACCCTGCAGGACGCGAAGCGCCTGAAGAAGGCGGTGCTGGTCCATGTGGTCACGAAGAAGGGCAAAGGCTATCACTGGGCCGAGCTTCATCCGGAGCAGTTCCACGGGATCGGTCCGTTTGACGTGATGACCGGAAAGCCGAAGGGCGGGAGCGGCGCGCCGAGCTGGACGCAGGTCTTTGCGGACGCGCTGATATCGGAGGCGGAACAGGAACCGCGGATCACGGCAATCACGGCGGCTATGGCGGACGGAACGGGGCTGAAGGCATTCGCGGAGCGTTTCCCGGACCGTTTTTACGACGTGGGGATCGCCGAGGAGCACGCCGTGACATTTGCGGCAGGCCTTGCCTCCGGCGGTATGATCCCGGTCTGCGCGGTCTATTCGACGTTCCTGCAGAGGGCCTACGACCAGATCCTGGAGGACGTGTGCCTGCAGAAGCTGCATGTGGTCTTCGCGGTGGACCGGGCCGGCATCGTCGGACAGGACGGCAGCACGCACCAGGGACTTTTCGACACTTCGTTCCTCGCGCAGATGCCGGGAATGACAGTCATCGCCCCGAAAAATGACTGGGAACTGAAGGAGGCGCTGCACTACGCGGTCACGGAGTGCAGCGGCCCGGTGGCGGTCCGTTACGGCAGGGGAGAGGCCTCGCGGTCGTTCTCCTGCCTCAGAAAGCCCTTCAATGACCGGAGGGCGGAGCGGCTCCGCCCGGGCTCTGACGCCACGATCCTGGCAGTCGGACACATGTGCGGGACCGGAAATGCGGCCTGCAGGATCCTGAAGGAACAGTACGGCATTTCCTGCGGGCTGGTGAATCTGCGGTTCATCAGTCCCCTGGATCAGGAGACGCTGCTGGCCTGCGCGGAGGCGGGGCCGGTCGTCACTTTGGAGGACAACGAGCGGACCGGAGGCGTCGGCGAGCGCTGCGCGGCGTATCTTATGGAAGCGGGCGTCCCGGCAAAGATCCGGATCCTGGCAGTGCCGGACCGGTTCGTGGAGCACGGCTCTCCTTCCGAGCTCTACGGGGAGCTCGGCCTCGACGCGGCCTCGGTCGCGGCAAAAACGGCGGAATTCGTCCGGAGCACAGCACAGGAAGCCTGCGGCGGAACGCCGGAAGCAGAACGGCAGGAATAAGGACACCATGGAAGAATATTTTGATATTTACGACGGAGAACGCCGGAATACCGGCCGGACGATGGCGCGGAAGGGCTATTTTCTGCATGAGGGAGAGTACTGCCTGATCGTGCTGGGGATCCTCGAGCGGAGCGATCACACCTTTCTGATCACCCGGCGCGCGATGGATAAGCGCTGGGCTCCCGGCGCCTGGGAGGTCCCGGGCGGCGGCGTGAAGGCCGGCGAGACCTCGGAGGAGGCGGTGCGGCGCGAGGTCTTCGAGGAGACCGGCGTGGACGTGCGGACGCTCACCGGAAAGCGCGTGGACAGCTACTCGAACGTCGATCTCGCCCGCGGAGACAACTATTATGTGGATCTCTATCATTTCTTCGGCGAGATCCCGGAGGAACAGATCCGGATCGACGCGGCGGAGGCCACGGCGGTGCGCTTCGCCTCTCCGAAGGAGATCCGGCAGTATTTCGGGGACGGAATGTTCCTGCATTACGAGCGGATCCGCGACGCGCTTTTGAAGTCGGATGTGAGCGATACCAGATTTTTATGAAATTCTGCCCCCAATCTGCAATTGGGGGTTGCTTTTTATCAAATATATGATAATATATTCATATGAACAGAAATTCATTATAACGCCTGTGCGGCGCGCGAAAGGAGGAAGTTCGATTTGGAACCGAAGAAGCTCAGCCATCTGATCGCGGACGTCTCCGAGGACGAACTGTCCGACCTCGCGGAGCTGTTCAAGATTTTCGGGGATTCTACCAGGATCAAGATCCTCTATGATCTCATCAGCGGAGAGAAGAACGTGACGGAGCTCTGCGAGGACCTGGAGATGAACCAGTCGGCCGTTTCCCACCAGCTGAAGATCCTCCGCACGGCGAAGCTGATCAAAGCCCGGCGGGAGGGAAAGGCCATGATCTACTCCCTGGCCGATGATCACGTCAAGACCATCATCGCCATGGGCAAGGAGCACATCGAAGAGTAAAGGAGAGCGACCATGAAAAAACGTTTTAAGTGCGAGATCGACTGCGCGAACTGCGCCGCAAAGGTAGAGGACGCCATCAAAAAGATCGACGGCGTGACCGACGCGAAGGTGAATTTCATGACCCAGAAGATGGTCTTTGAGGCGGAGGACGCGCGCTTTGACGAGCTTCTCGCCCTCGCGGTCGAGACCGGCAAGAAGATCGAGTCCGATTTTGAGGTAGAGCTCTGATTCGAATATGAGGAAAAGCCCTGCCCCTGCGGCAAGGCTTTTTTTGACCGGAGGCTGTTATGAGCAAGAAACTGAAAAAAGAACTGCGCGTGATCCTGACGGCGCTGGTGCTGTTCCTCGTGATCCTGATCCTTGATAAGGCAGGCGTCTGCCCGCCCGTGTTTGAGAACCGCTGGTTTTCTCTTTTGTGCTACCTGGTCCCGTACCTGCTCTGCGGCTGGCCGGTCCTCCGGAAGGCCGCGCTGGGGATCTGGCACCGTCAGCTGCTCGACGAGTCGTTCCTGATGACGATCGCCTCCATCGGCGCCTTTGTGACCGGTGAGAGCGAAGAGGCGGCGGCCGTCATGCTCTTTTATCAGATCGGAGAGTGGTTCCAGAGCT
Organism: uncultured Eubacteriales bacterium; assembly: GCA_900320575.1. GTDB lineage: Bacteria > Bacillota > Clostridia > Lachnospirales > Lachnospiraceae > Chordicoccus. Next base: position 571 of record ONST01000223.1, on the reverse strand, counting down.
ACGCCGTGGGACGGTCGCGGAAGTCGATTTCCGACCTCATGGATATCGCTCCCGAGTCTGCAAACCGGGAAAATGAGGACGGGACCGTCGAGGAGATCGATCCGGACGAGGTGGAGATCGGGGATGTGCTCGTGATCCGCCCGGGCGAGAAGATCCCGGTGGACGGCGTGGTGCTGTCCGGCGAGAGCCTCGTCAATACGGCCGCGCTGACCGGCGAGCCGGTGCCGCGCAGCGTCCGTGAGGGTTCGGAGATCATTTCCGGCTGCGTGAACGGCGACGGCCTGCTGCGGATCCGCGCGGAGAAGCCCTATGAGGATTCCACCGTGGCGAAGATCCTGGAGCTGGTGGAGACCGCCTCCGAGAAGAAATCCCGGACCGAGAACTTCATCACCCGCTTCGCGCGGATCTACACCCCCTGCGTCGTGGGGCTGGCGGTCCTGCTTCTGGTGGTCCCGTCTGTCCTTACCGGGCAGTGGCTGACCTGGCTCTACCGGGCCTGCACCTTCCTCGTCATTTCCTGCCCCTGCGCGCTGGTGATCTCTGTACCGCTCGCGTTCTTCGGCGGGATCGG
>ONST01000241.1 GCA_900320575.1 uncultured Eubacteriales bacterium | reverse complement strand
TCCAGTCCAGCTGGCCGCGTCCGACGTCGATGGCATACACATGGGCGGCCCCGTTCTGCAGCATGCAGTCGGTAAAGCCGCCGGTCGAACTTCCGATGTCGAGGCAGACGCGGTCCGCGAGCGTGATCGGGAAGGTCTCCACCGCCTTCTCCAGCTTGAGTCCCCCGCGGCTAACGTAGCGGAGGGTCTTTCCCCGGACCTCGAGGGAGACCGTCTCCGGAAAGGAAGTGCCGGGCTTGTCCTCCCGCACGCCGTCTACGTAGACCTGCCCGGCCATGATCAGGGCCTTCGCCTTCTCGCGGGAAGGCGCGAGGGCCCGCTCGGTCATCAGGATATCCAGTCTCTTCTTCATGAAAATTCTTCCGTCTCCCCGCTGTCCGAAAGCAGAAGCATCTGCTTTTCGATGCCGTCGATCGCCTCGCTGACGTCTTTCAGCAGGCGCATACCTTCCTGATAAATGGAAAAGCTCTCCTCCAGCGATACGTCCCCGCTCTCGAGCTTCTCCGCCATTTCGTCCAGGGCGGCGAACGTCTCCTCCACCGTCTTTGTCTTATTCTCTTCCGCCATAAGACTCTGTCTCCTTCACTTCGGCGCTGACGACGCCGTCCGTCACATACAGGCGGAACCGGTCTCCCGGCCGCACCTGCCGTATCGATGTCACAGCTTTCCCGTCCGGTCCGGCCGCGTAGGAATACCCCTGCCGGAGCCGTTCTACCGGGCTAGCCCCCGCAAAGCGGGTGATCAGAAGATCCTGGCGGATCCGGGCCTTTTTCAGTCGCTCGAAGGATGCCGCACGGATCCTTGTCTCCAGATCCCCGCAGCGTCCGCGGCTGCCCTGGATGCGCGCGCGCATTCCGTTTTCCAGGCGCTCGGAAAGAAGGGTCAGACGCCTCCGCCCGTCGCGGATCCGCGCTTCCGGGCTCAGGAGACGGAACCGTCTCTCCCGGAACGCAGCCTGCTCTTTCGCCTGCTGCAGCTTCCGCCTGAATCCCCGGGTGATGCGTAAGCGTCTTCCCTCCACATCCGAAAGGAACTGCCTGCAGTCGAAAACGGCCAGCTCCGCGGCTGCCGATGGCGTCGGCGCGCGCAGATCCGCCGTATAATCCGCGATCGTCGTATCGGTCTCGTGCCCCACGGCGGAGATCACCGGCGTCCCGCAGGCAAAGATCGCCCGGGCCACAGATTCCTCGTTGAAGGCCTGCAGATCCTCGTAGGAGCCTCCGCCGCGGCCGATGATGATCACGTCGACGCCGGCCCGGTCCAGAGCCTCAAGGCCCCGCACCAGGGATTCCGCCGCCCCGTCTCCCTGCACGAGCGACGGGTACAGGATCAGCCGGACAAAGGGATTTCTCCTGCGGGCAATATTCTGGATATCGCGGACCGCCGCTCCGCCGGGCGCGGTCACGATCCCGACCGTGCGCGCGTAGCGTGGAATGGGCTTCTTATAGGAGGGGTCGAACATCCCCATCTCTTCGAGCTCCGCCTTGAGTCGGAGGAAGCGCTCGTAGAGCTCTCCCGCGCCTGCCGGGCGGATCTCCTTCGCATAGAGCTGATAGCGTCCGTCCCGCTCATACACGTCGACCGAGCCGCAGACCGTCACCCGGTCTCCGTCTTTCATGGGGAATTTCAGCATGCGCCGGTTTCCGGCAAACATGATGCAGGACAGCGAGCCCCCGGAATCCTTCAGCGTAAAATAGATATGGCCGGCAGAATGGTATTTGCAGTTCGTCACCTCGCCCTCCACAAGGAGCGAGGAAAGCAGCACATCCTGCACAAACATGGATTTGATATAGCGATTGATCTGTGTGACCGACCAGGCTTTCATGACTGTGCGCGGGCGATCTCGCCCAGAATGCCGTTGATAAAGGCCGTGGAGGAGTCCGCTCCTCCGTAGCGGCGCGCCAGTTCTACGGCTTCATTGATGGCGACGCCCGTGGGGATCTCCGCATCGTACTGCAGCTCGTAGCAGGCCAGGCGCAGGATCGCCAGGTCGCAGCTGGCGAAACGGTCCGTCGTCCAGCCCTTCGCCTTCTCGTTGAGAAGCGCGTCGATCTCCGGGATCTTTTCCAGGACCAGGGCGAACCGGTTCCTGAGAAGCTCCTGTTCCTCTTCGGTCAGCTCCCGCGCGCCGTCCTCGTCCTTCAGATCTCCCGCATGCTCCAGATAGAGCCTGGCCTGCACGAACGATTCATCGCCCGGATGGAACGCGTAAAGATAGATCATTTTAAACAGGTGTTCCCGTAATTCTCTTCTGCTCATAACTGCTCCCGGAATTTCGTTTATAAGGCTTCGGAGGCGCTTTTTGCGGACCTGCCCGCCGTTCCTCCGTGAGAAGAAAGCGGATGGGCCGTATCCGCCCATCCCGCTGTTCATTCTTCCGACATTTTTACGCCCGCGATCTGAATATTGACGTCGGTCACCTTCATGCCGGTCATATTCTCGACCGCGTTCTTTACCTTCTCCTGCACCTGCAGGCTGACCTCGGGAATGCTGCAGCCGAGATCGACCTCAAGGGCCAGGTCGATGGTCACCATATTCTCCAGGACCTCGACTCTTACGCTGTGAGAGAGCTTTTTCACGCCCACCCGGGCGACCATATCGTTCGTGATGTTGCCCGCCAGATGCGCGACGCCTCTGACCTCCGTCGCGGCAAGACCGGCAATGATCGCGACCACTTCGTCAGCGACTTTTACCGTTCCGATGCCTCCGTCCTCTTTTATGGTATACATATTGCGATCTTCCGCCATCATAACCTCCTGTACGGACGCTCCCGGACTTCCGGATCCGAAAAGCCGGAACTCCGCGGCGAATCAATGAACTCCCTGAATGTCTATCATAGCAAATGAAAAAACAATTTGCAATCCCTTTCGCCCTGTGATACGATAGTTGCAGAAAAATACCTGTCTGTCCCGCAGCCGGAGACCTCACGGTATCATGCGGATCAGAGTATCGAACACGGAGGATCTGCCATGGAAGAACGCAGAACAGACCGTCTGACCCTGAAGATCCAGCCCTCTCTTAAGGCGGCAGCAGCCAAGAAAGCCCGGGAACAGGGCAGGACCCTCTCCAACTACGTAGAGATGCTGATCCTTACAGATCTCTACCGGAAGAAAGACTGAATATGACCGGCATACAAAGGCCGCATCCGAACGGGATGCGGCCTTTTCTCATGTCATGTTCAGCCAAGGTATTTCAGGACGGCGGTCTGCTTCGTGAGATTCTCGGGCAGGCGCAGCGTATCCGTCTCGTAGACGACCACGTCGTCGCAGAGATCCGTGTACGCGTCCAGCGTCCCGATCAGCGGATATCCGGTCTCACCGAACCGGTAGTGCATCGGGACGACCACCGTGGGCTTCAGTTCTTCGACGATCCGCCGGATATGTTCCGGAGGCAGCGTGAAGAAGCCGCCTACCGGGATCAGCATCACGTCCACGCCCATAAGGCGCGCCATATCCTCCTCCGGCAGATCGCAGCCGAAATCTCCCATAAAGGCGATCCGGTAGCTGTCGTCCTCAAGCACGAAGATCGTGTTGTCGCCGCGCAGGGAACCGCCCTCCTCGTCGTGCCAGGAATGGATCTTAGTGATCTCCCACGGGCACTCTCTTCCGCTGCCGGTCAGAGTCACACATTCCACCGCATTGTGATCGGCGTGGCCGTGGCTGGAAAGGATCCGGTCGCCCTCCGTGCGCAGCGGGCGGTATCCCGGGACCTCGCCGTCCCGGTACGGATCGGTAACGATAGTGTATCCGTCTTTTCGGATCTGGTAGCAGCTGTGGCCCAGCCACTGTATTTCAATTTCGGACATAGAATGGTCTTCCTCCTTTGGCAACCATTGTACCTGATAGATGCATTTTATGCAAGGCGCGTTATCAATCTCCCCCGGCCGCCTTACTCCTCTTCCCAGCCGCCGAACTCGGACAGGCGCAGGTCGTCGTTGCGGTCCAGCGTCATGCCCACGCTCCACTCGTGGACGAACAGCAGCAGCGGATTGCCCTTCATATCCACGACCTTCTTCATGTCGCTGGTACCGCTGAGGTGCTCGAGATCGATCTCCTCCGGATTCTCGATCCAGCGGATGAACTCGTAGGGAAGCTCCTCCATACGGATCTCGCACTTGTACTCGTGCTCCAGGCGGTATTTCAGGACGTCGAGCTGCAGAACGCCGACGACGCCGACGATGATCTCCTCCATACCGGAGTGCAGCTCCTGGAAGATCTGGATCGCGCCCTCCTGGGCGATCTCCTCGACGCCCTTGGTGAACTGCTTGCGCTTCATGGTGTCCACCTGGCGGATGCGGGCGAAATGCTCCGGTGAGAAGGTCGGAATGCCTCCGAACCGGAAATCCTCTCCCGGCAGGCACACGGTGTCGCCGATCGAGAAAATGCCGGGGTCAAAGACGCCGATGATATCCCCCGCCCAGGCCTCGCTCACGATATGCCGCTCTTCCGCCATCATCTGCTGGGGCTGGGAGAGCCGCTGCCGGCGCTTCCCCTGCACGTGCCAGACTTCCATATTGGCGTCGTAGTGGCCGGAGACGATGCGCATAAAGGCGATGCGGTCCCGGTGATTCTTGTTCATGTTCGCCTGGATCTTGAAGACGAAGGCGGAAAAGCCGTGGCCTTCCGGCTCGATGAGACCGATATCCGACATCCGCGCAAGCGGCGCGGTGGTCATCATCAGGAAATGCTGCAGGAAGGTCTCCACGCCGAAGTTGGTCAGCGCCGAGCCGAAGAAGACCGGAGAAATGCGGCCCTTCGAGACCTCCTCCAGATCGAACTCCGCGGAAGCGCCGTCCAGCAGCTCGATCTCGTCGAGGAGCTGCTGCCGTTCCCCGTCCTCTATGTATTCCGCCAGGGCAGGGTCATTGAGAGCGACCGCCGTAGCCGTCCCCTCTCTGGTCCCCTTCTTCGTGTCGGAGAACAGCAGGACCTGCTCCGTCTCCCGGTCGAACACGCCGCGGAACTTCTTTCCGGAGCCGATGGGCCAGTTCACCGGACAGCAGGGGATTCCCAGTTCGTGCTCGATCTCGTCGATCAGCTCGAAGGAGTCCCGGGCATCCCGGTCCAGTTTGTTGATAAAGGTAAAGATCGGGATGTGCCGCCGCGCGCAGACCTTGAAGAGCTTGCGCGTCTGCGGCTCCACACCCTTGGCGCCGTCGATGACCATGACCGCGGAATCGGCCGCCATCAGCGTGCGGTAAGTGTCCTCCGAGAAATCCTGGTGTCCCGGCGTGTCCAGGATATTGATGCAGTAGCCGTCATAATTGAACTGGAGCACGGAAGAAGTGACCGAGATACCTCTCTGCTTCTCGATCTCCATCCAGTCCGAGACCGCGTGACGCGCCGTAGCCTTGCCTTTGACGGAGCCGGCCTGGTTGATGGCGCCCCCGTACAGCAGGAATTTCTCAGTCAGTGTCGTTTTTCCGGCATCCGGGTGCGAAATGATCGCGAACGTCCGGCGCCGGGCAATTTCAGAATAATGCAAGGGTTCGTTCCTCTACTTTCAGCTGAAGGGGCACTGCCGCGTGTACACTTAAGGGGCAGTCCTCCCCGATCGTAAGGTCGATGTCCCAGCCGTCCTCCGGAATCGTCCGGAAATCCCGGGACATCCCCTCTCCGCTCCATTTTACATAACTCTCCCGGCGTGTCCAGAGGCGGAAAAACCGCCTGAGCGGATCCGGGTCTTCAAGAAGCCTTCCATATTCGGCCGGGGTAAGGATCCGTCTTCCGAGTTTCCTCCAGTCGGCATCGCGGACCTCCTCCAGATCGAGCCCGACCGGGATCCCGGCTGCGATGACAGCGCAGGTACGCCCGGAGTGGCTGATATTCCAGCAGATATCCGGCCTGTCCGCGGCAAACGGCTTGCCGTGAGGACCGGATGCAAGCGCGAGCTCTTCCGGTCCGACGCCGAAATCCTCCCGTATGAGGGCGGAAAGCAGCTCCAGGCCCGCCTTATGCAGCGTCTCATGGGAAGGTTCCATACAAGGAAGGAGGCGCACATATACAATGTGCGCCATCCGGTTATGTCGGGTCAGCTTCATAGTCCGTCAGTTTCTGTACAGCCGCGCGGATCCGCAGGAGGGACTCCTCTTTGCCGAGGATCTCCATCAGCTGAGTCGCTCCGCCCGGCGTCATTGCAAGGCCCGACACCGCAGTACGGACCGGCCACATCACCTGGCCGTTCTTCCAGCCGTTTGCTTCCGCGAACTGCCGGAGCGTCTCGTAGAGGGCGTCGTTGGAATAATCCTCTGTCTCCGTGAGGACCGGAAGGATCTTCTGAAGGACTTCCAGCGCCAGCGGGACCGTGGTCTTCATCTTCTTGTGAACATAGAGGGAGCAGTCGTATTCCGGCACCGCCTCGAAGAAGCCCAGCAGCGCCGGGATGTCCTCGAAGGTCTCGATCCGGGACTTGGCCAGTTCCGCGAGCTTGACGGGATCCAGCTCTTTTGTCACCGTCCGCCGGATCACCGGAAGCGCCTTCGCATAATAGGCGTCCCAGTCCATCTTCTTAATGTACTCGCCGTTCATCCAGCGGAGCTTCGTCATATCGAAGACCGCCGGGGACTTGTTGATCTTCCGGTAATCGAAGGCCTCGATCAGCTCCGGAAGGCTCAGGATCTCCCGGTTGTCCGTCGGATTCCAGCCGAGGAGCGCGGTGTAGTTCACGACTGCCTCCGGCAGAAAGCCCAGATCCAGCAGGTCCTCGAAGGAGGAGTGGCCGCTGCGCTTGGACAGCTTGTGATGCTCCTCGTCCGTGATCAGCGGGCAGTGCACGTAGGTCGGGACCTCCCAGCCGAAAGCCTGGTACAGCAGATTGTACTTCGGGCTCGAGGAGAGGTACTCGTTGCCGCGGACCACGTGCGTCACGCCCATCAGATGGTCGTCGACCACATTTGCGAAATTATAGGTCGGGTAGCCGTCGGACTTGATCAGGATCATGTCGTCCAGCTCCGCGTTGTCCACTGTGATCGCCCCGTAGATCTCGTCCTCGAAGGTCGTGCTTCCCTCCGCCGGAACGTTGAGGCGGATGACGTGGGGAACGCCGGCGGCGAGCTTCTCCGCGATCTCTTCCTTCGATAGATGCAGGCAGTGCTTGTCGTAGTTGGAGTACTCCTTGCCGTCCACCACCGTCTTCAGGGATTCCAGGCGCTCCTTCGTGCAGAAGCAGTAGTAGGCGTTGCCCTGCTCGATCAGCTGCTCCGCGTATTTCCGGTAGATCCCGCAGCGGACGCGCTCGGACTGTACGTAGGGGCCGACGCCGCCGTCGCGGTCCGGGCCCTCGTCGATCTCCATGCCGGCATACGCCAGCGTCCGGTTGATGATGCCGACTGCTCCCTCCACCTGCCGCACCTGGTCGGTGTCCTCGATGCGCAGCATAAAGGTCCCGCCCGCGTGCTTCGCGATCAGGTAGGAATACAGTGCCGTGCGCAGATTGCCGACGTGCATTCTGCCCGTCGGGCTCGGCGCGAATCTTGTCTTAACCATGTTGTCCATTCTTACGCTTTCTTATTCTTCGATTCCGTGTGCTTTCAGGTATTCGATCACGTCTCCGACCGTATTGAGCGTCTGCAGCTCTTCCGGCGGGATCTCCATGGAGTATTCCTCCTCCAGAGTCATGACGAGTTCATAGAGATCAAGAGAATCCGCACCGAGATCCTCGCGGAAATCCGTCTCCGGATTGATCTCGCTCTCGTCGCAGTTCAGCTGTTCGCTGATGAAGCTCCTCATTTTCTCAAGCATGGTGATGGTCTCCTTCCTTTCTCATCTGTGATTGTGCAATGCGATTGTATCTGATTCCCGTGCGGTTTGCAAGCCTGCTTTCCCGCATTTTTTACAGGAAATGTCCAAAACCGGCTCAGACGCCCGACTCCCCGATCACGTCTCCCCAGAGATCGCGCTCTTCCTGCCGGAAATAGATCCTCCGGGACACCGAGAGGGCGATGGAGATCTCCATCAGCAG
>ONST01000226.1 GCA_900320575.1 uncultured Eubacteriales bacterium | reverse complement strand
TTGCCGTCCTTCTTATTCATCCGATCCTCCCGTGCCGTGTTCCACGGCGTCGATCCCCTTTGCGATCAGTTCCAGCAGCCGCTCCGTCTGCCCTGTCAGGTGCAGATACCCGACGAGCGCCTCGAAGCCCGTCGCGTAGCGGTAGTCCGTGACCGTGGCATTCTTCGCCATCGTATAGGATTTCGCGTTCCTCCCTCGGCGGAGCACCGCGGCTTCCTTCTCCGTGAGCATGCCGCTCACCGCCTCCGCCATCAGGGCCTGGGCATGGGCCTTCACATACTGGTTCTTCAGCCTGTTCAGCACATTTACGGGCCGCTGCCCCCGCAGGACCAGCAGCGTCCGCACGGCGGTCTCGAAGACGGAATCCCCTGTAAACGCAAGAACAAGCGGGGAGTAGTTCCCCGCTTTTTCTTCCGTCAGTTCCGGCGCAAAGCGCTTCTTCAGATCCGCTTCCATTTGACGCCCTCTCTGGTGTCCATCAGCTCGATGCCCCTCGCGAGAAGATCGCTGCGGATCTGGTCCGCGAGCGCGAAATTCCGCTCTTTTCTCGCGGCCTGGCGCTTCGCGATCAGCTCTTCGATCTCCGCGTCGATGCTCCCCTCGTCGACGAGCGGGATGATCCCCAGCACGTCGCTTAGCTCCGTAAGAACGCCGAGCACGCCCTCCGCAAGGATCGCGGGCGCTCCGTCCGGAACATTGGTGTTGGCGAAGCGCACGAGGTCGAAAATGACCGACAGCGCGTCCGCCGTATTGGCGTCGTCGTCCATCTTCTCGTCGAACTTACCGACGAACTCCCGCGCTTCCGCGAGGACCTTCTCCTCCGCCTCCGTAAGGGCCGCGCCGTCTCCGGCAGACGCCAGATCCTTCAGGCGGGAAGCCGCGCGGCGGATGCGGTCCAGCGAGCTGGCTGCCGAATCCATGAGCTCCGCGGAGAAATTGAGCGGGCTCCGGTAGTGGGCCGACAGCATGAAGATCCGCAGCACCTGCAGATCATATTTTTGGGAAATGTCCCGCACCGTGAAGAAGTTCCCCAGGGACTTGGACATCTTCTTATTGTCAATGTTGAGAAATGCGTTGTGCATCCAGTAGTTCGCGAAGGGCACGCCGTTCGCGCAGGTGGACTGGGCGATCTCATTTTCATGATGCGGGAAGACCAGATCCTCGCCGCCGGCGTGGATATCGATGGAATCCCCGAGATAGCGCTTCGCCATCACCGAGCACTCGATGTGCCAGCCCGGGCGTCCGTCGCTCCAGGGAGAGGTCCAGAAGGGCTCGCCCTCCTTTTTGGGCTTCCAGAGCACGAAATCCAGCGGATCCTCCTTCTCGTCCTCGCCGCTCACCTTCAGGCTGCGGAACCCGGAGCGCAGGTCGTCGAGGTTCTTGTGGGAGAGCTCCCCGTAATTTCTGCAGCTGCGGGTGGAGAAATAGACCGTCCCGTTCTTCTCGTAGGCGTGGCCTTTTTCGATGAGCTTCCCGATCATCTCGATCATGCCCGGGATCTCCTTCGTGGCCAGCGGATGCGTCGTAGCCGGACGGACGTTCATCGCCTCCATGTCCTTTTTGCACTCGGCGATGTAGCGCTCCGCGATCTCCTCCGCGGTGACTCCCTCCTCCACGGCCGCCTTGATGATCTTGTCGTCCACGTCCGTGAAATTCGAGACATAATTGACCTCGTACCCCCTGTGCTCCAGATAACGGCGCACCGTGTCGAACACGATCATCGGGCGGGCGTTGCCGATGTGGATCAGGTTATAGACCGTCGGTCCGCAGACGTACATCCGGACCTTTCCGGGCTCGATCGGCACGAACTCCTGCTTGGTCATGGTCAGCGAATTAAATATCTTCATATGATCGTCCTTTCCTTTATGCCTGCAGCTCCGTGATGCCGCGCCGCACCTTCTCCGTAAAGAGGTCGAGCGAACAGACCGCCTGGGCCGCGATCCCCTCCAGGGCGCCGGTAAAGCCCAGCCCCTCCTCGGTGGTGGCCTTGATGTTCACCCGGTCCTCCGGGATCCCGAGGACGAGGGCGACGCTCTTCTCCATATCGCTGATGTAAGGCCGCAGCTTCGGCTGCTGGGCGATCACCGTGGCGTCGATGTTGTTGATGACGTAGCCGCGGTTCGACAGCATCTGCCCTACCTTCTTTAACAGGCGCAGCGAGGAGATCCCTTCATATTCGGGATCGCTGTCCGGAAAATGGAGGCCGATGTCCCCCATGCCGGCGGCTCCCAGGAGCGCGTCCATGACCGCGTGCAGCAGCACGTCCGCGTCCGAATGTCCCAAAAGTCCCTTCTCATAGGGGATCTCCACCCCTCCAAGGATCAGTTTTCTTCCTTCCGTCAGCCGATGGACGTCATATCCGGTCCCGACTCTGCTCATGCGCGCCTCCTGTGCAGGAGCAAAAAATGCTCCGTATTCGACCTTCTCTGACCGCCCGTGCCCCATATGGCAGATGCGGACAGACTTTCTATAACAGCATAGTACAAGGGTTCTGTTCCGTCAATGAAAAAAATCCTTGCGGAAGAAAGGATCCGGCGCAGAAAGTGCGCCGGATCCGCATTTTTCACTCGCTTTGTCAGTCTCCGAAGAGCTTCTCCATCTCGTCCTGGCAGATGACACGGATGCCCGCTTTTTTCAGGGCCTCTCCGGCCTTCGCGTTGTCCGCGACCTTAAGGATGATGTAGGCCTTGCCCTCCTGTCTGGAGAGGAAGGCGTAGGTGTACTCGAGATTCACCTGCGCGTCGCCCAGCAGATTGAGGATCCCCACGAGAGCGCCTGGCCGGTCGTCGATCTCCACGGTCAGGACCTTCGTGATCTGGCAGATATACCCTTCGTCCTTGAGCATCGTGATCGTCGCGAAGGTATCGTCAACGATGATCCGAAGAATGCCGAAATCCATGGCATCCGCCACGCACATGGCCCGCATGTCCACATTGTGCTTCTCCAGGACCCTGCAGAACTCCGCGAGGGAGCCGGGCCTGTTTTCCAGAAATACCGAGATCTGTTTTGTCGTCATGACGATTCTCCTTTCTTTTGGCGTTGTGGATCATCCCTGATACAGGTTTCTCTTATCAATGACGCGGACCGCCTTGCCCTCCGAACGCTCGATGGACTTCGGCATGACCAGCTTCACCTTCGCGTAAATGCCCAGCATCGCCTTGAGATCGGAGACCAGAGCCTTCTCCCGCTCGGTCACGGCGGACAGCTCATCGGAGAACATCTCCGGCGTCATCTCCACGCGCACCTCGATGCGGTCGCTGTGGTTCTCGCGGTCGACGATGATCTGGTAGTTCGCCGCGTAGCCGCGGTTCATGAGCACCGTCTCGATCTGGGACGGGAAAACGTTGACGCCCTTGACGATCAGCATGTCGTCGGAGCGGCCGAGCGGCTTCGTCATGCGCACGTGGGTGCGGCCGCAGGAGCATTTTTCATGGTTCAGGATGCAGATATCCTTCGTGCGGTAGCGGATGAGCGGGAAGGCTTCCTTGTCAATGGCCGTGAAGACCAGTTCTCCCTTCTGCCCGTCTCCGAGCACCTCGCCGGTGGCCGGATCGATGACTTCCGCGATGAAATGGTCCTCGTTGATGTGCATGCCGCCCTGGGCCTCGCACTCGAAGGCCACGCCCGGGCCGCTGATCTCCGTGAGGCCGTAAATATCATACGCTTTGATCCCCAGCTTCTCCTCGATGTCGCGGCGCATCTCCTGCGTCCAGGCCTCCGCCCCGAAGATCCCGGCCTTCAGTTTGATCTGATCCCTGAGGCCCCTCTCGTAAATGGACTCCGTAAGATAAGCCGCGTAGGACGGCGTGCAGCACAGGATCGTGGAACCGAGATCCGTCATGAACTGGATCTGGCGGTCTGTATTTCCCGAGGACATCGGCAGTGTCAGCGCGCCCATCCGGTGGGCGCCGTCGTGAAGGCCCGAACCGCCGGTAAAGAGCCCGTAGCCGTAGCAGACCTGTACCACGTCCTCCTTCGTTCCGCCGGCCGCCACGATGGCGCGCGCACAGCAGTCCGCCCAGAGATCCAGGTCATGCTGCGTATAAAAGGCCACCACCCGGCGTCCGGTCGTACCGGAAGTGGAGTGGATACGCACGCAGTTCGCAAGCGGCTCCGCGAGAAGTCCGTAGGGATAGGCCTCCCGGAGATCGTCCTTGGTCAGAAACGGAAGCTTGTGCAGGTCGTCGATCGAGCGGATATCGCCGGGCGTCAGGCCTTTCTCTTCCATCTTCTTCCGGTAGTAGGGGACGTTGTCCCAGACTCTGCGGACGGTCTTCACCAGTCCCTCGTTCTGCCACGCCGTCAGCTGCTCCCGGGACGCGGTCTCTTGTTCAGGCTGAAAATATCGAGTCATGCTGTTTCCTCCTTTACGCTGCCGCAGGTGAAGCCGGCACCGGATGGAACGCCCGCGGCCGCAGGAAAGCGCTCCGTGCCTTTGAATCTTTCTGCGATTTTATCACTCTGCCGTAAAGAAGTAAAGAGAGAATTTGCGATCCCTCCTGACGCGTGCCTATCGATGTACGCTGCCCCTCCAATGTGCCCCGTACAAAAGAGGACCGCGGTCTTTCCACCGCGGTCCCTGCATTTTTCTGCTGTGCGTTACAGATTCGCCTTCATGAACTCCTCGATCGCAGCTGCAGCAGCCTCTTCATCCTCGCCCTCGACGGTGAAGTTGACTTCCTCGCCCTGCTTTGCGCCGAGACCCATCACTGCAAAGATCTTTCTGCAGTCACCGGACTTTGCGCCCTTGGCGATAACGACTTTGCTGGAGAAGGTCTTCGCGAGCTTAACGAGCTCTCCTGCCGGTCTGGCATGAATGCCTTCTGCGTCCTGAAGTACATAGCTGAATGATTTCATGGGACTCATCTCCTTTTCTTTTCGTGTGCGGGGGCTTTTCCGGCCTTCCGCGGAACTGATGTCATTATACCACGTTCCGGGTGCAGATGCACCTTCTTTTCACATAATTTGCGCTGGATTTCCGCTTCTTACGCGAGACCGGACTCCTCCGGGGAGAGCGGCTTCTTCAGGAAGCTCAGGATCAGGCAGCCGACCACGGAGCCGACCAGGAGCGACACGAAGTACATGAGCGGATTGCCGATGATCGCCACGACCCAGAAGCCGCCGTGCGGCGCCGGGCTGGTGCAGCCTGCTGCCGCGGAGATGGCTCCGGCGACGGCCGAACCGATGATGCAGGACGGAATGACGCGTCCGGGATCGGCTGCCGCGTAGGGGATCGCGCCTTCAGAAATGAAGGACAGGCCCATGATGTAGTTCACGATACCGGCCTGGCGGTCCGCCTTGGTCCAGCGGTTCTTGAAAATGGTCGTGGAAAGCGCCACCGCGATCGGAGGGACCATGCCGCCGACCATAACGGAAGCCATGATGACCTGGCCCGCGGTCGTGCCTTCCGCCAGCATTGCCGTGCCGAAGACGTAGGCAGCCTTGTTGAACGGACCGCCCATGTCAATGGACATCATGCCGCCGACGATGGCGCCGAGGAGCACCAGGTTGGTGGTCCCCATGCTGTTGAGGACCGAGGTCATGCCGTTATTGATCGCGGCGAAGACCGGGTTGACCGTGAACATCACGATCCCGATGCCGAGGCACCCCAGCAGCGGGTACAGCAGGACCGGTTTAATGCCTTCCAGCGCATCCGGAAGCTTGTCACAGGCCTTCTCCAGCCACTTGGTCAGATAGCCGCCGATAAAGCCGGCGAACAGGGCTCCGAGGAAGCCGCCGCCGACCGCAGCGCCGCCGCCGAGCCAGCCCCAGGAGTAACCGGCGTTCGCCAGCGCGCCGCCGACGAAACCGACTGCCAGACCGGGACGGTCCGCGATGGACATCGCGATATAACCGGCAAGGATCGGAAGCATGAAGCCGAAGGCCGTGTCTCCGGTGGCCTTGAAGAAGTGGGCCAGCGGGCTGTGGGAACCGAAGTCGGACTGGCCTGCCGCCGCGCCGTCCAGAAGGAAGGCGATCGCGATCAGGATACCGCCGCCGACGACGAACGGAAGCATATGGGAAACGCCGTTCATCAGGTTCTTATAGAAGGTGTGGGCGATACTGTCCTTTTCCGCCGGGGCCGCAGATACAGCGGAACCCTCCTGGATCGGAGCTTCGCCGTTCAGGATCTTGTTGATCAGCGCTTCCGGCTCGTTGATGCCCTTGGAAACAGAGGTCACATAGACCGGCTTGCCGCCGAAACGGGCCAGGTCGATGTTCTTGTCCGCCGCGATGATGATGCCCTTCGCATTGGCGATCTCCTCGGCCGTCAGCACGTTCTTCGCGCCGACCGAGCCCTGGGTCTCCGCCTTCAGCGTCAGTCCCATCTCCTTCGCCTTCTTCTCGAGGGCCTCCGCAGCCATGTAGGTGTGGGCGATACCGGTCGGGCAGGCCGTAACGGCCAGAATATCAGGCATACCGTTCGCGCCGGAAGCGGCGGCCGCAGCCTTCTCCTCTTCCGCGGCGACCTTGTCGCTCTCGGCGGCGTCGATCACGCCGAGGAATTCCTCGGGGGTCTTCGCCTTGCGCAGGTTCGCGACGAAATCCTCGTCCATCAGCATGGTCGCCAGGCGGCTCAGCACCTCAAGGTGGACATTGTCCTTGGTATTCGGGGCCGCGATCATGAAGAACAGATCCGAAGGCTCGTCGTCCGGAGCTTCGTAGTCGACGCCGTTCGGGACCGTCATGGCCGCAAGGCCCGGCTTCTCCACGGCGCTGGTCTTCGCGTGCGGGATCGCGATGCCCTCGCCCATGGCGGTGGTGCTCTCCTTTTCGCGCGCGAGGATCGCCTTCTTATAGGTCTCCCTGTCCGCGACGTTTCCGGATGCGACCTGCAGATCGATCAGCTGATTGATCGCATCCATCTTGTCGGTTGCCGTTGCGCCGAGCTTAATTCCTTCGGCCTTCAGCAGGTCTTTGATTTTCATAAACCACCCTCCTTAAAAATGATGCCGGGGCAAACGATCTTACGCCCGGACTATGTTCAGGAGCGCTCCGCACTGCGGATCTTCCGCTCCGAAACAATCGTATCCTGATCCGTACCGGGAAAGACCGGTCCTCAGATCGTCTTAAGCAGCGCCTCGACCTCGGGACGCGTCGCCAGATCCGGCGAGAATGCGCTCGCGGAGCCGGTGCACAGACCCATCTTAAAGGCCTTTTCATAATCGCCGGTCTCCAGATATCCGGTCATGAAGCCCGCGACCATGGAGTCGCCCGCGCCGACGGAGTTGACGACCTTGCCTTTGGGGGCCTCGCTCTTCAGGACGTCGCCCTTTTCGGAAATGAACACCGCGCCTTCGCCCGCCATGGAGATCAGGACGTTCTTCGCGCCGGCCTCCTGGAGCTTCTTCGCGTAGGGGACGACCTCGTCCTTCTTCTTCAGCTCCACGCCGTAGATCGCGCCCAGCTCGTGATTGTTGGGCTTGATGAGGAACGGATGGAACTTCAGGACGTTCACCAGCAGATCCTTCTCCGCGTCCACCACGATCTCAATGCCGCGGCCTTCGAGCCGGCTCATGATCCGCTCGTACATATCACCGGGAAGGGTGTTGGGCACGCTTCCGGAGATGATGAGAATGTCTCCTGCCTGCAGCGTATCGAGCTTTTCATAGAGCTTTTCGATATCGCCGTCCGTGATGTTCGGTCCCTGGCCGTTGATCTCGGTCTCTTCGTCGGATTTCATCTTCAGATTGATCCGGGACAGGCCTTCCGCTACGTCGATAAAATCGGAGGCTACGCCGAACTTCTCCAGTCTGGCGCAGATCTCGCGGCCCGTAAAGCCGGCCATAAAGCCGAGGGCCGTGCTGTCGTGTCCGAGATTCTTCAGCACGATGGAGACGTTGATCCCCTTGCCGCCCGGGAGAATGTTCTCGTAATAGGTCCGGTTGATGGTGCCGGCGCGGAAATTCTCCACACGGACGATGTAGTCCAGCGAGGGATTAAAGGTGACTGTGTAAATCATATTCTCACACCTCCTGAATATGTGTACAGGTCCGGGACCTGGATTCACGCGGCGCGCTTCCGCGGCCGCTTTCATACAGTATACCATCTGAAGCGGCCGGTGTCAGTTGATTTCGATATGAACAATTTTCACAATTTTCTTATGCATTTTTTATAAAAAATGGCAAAGAAGCGGCCGCCGGATGGTCGCATTGTCCATCCGGCGGCCGTATCTGCTCATCTGTTCTTCGTGGATCCTGCAGCTGCCCGCGGCCTCCCTAAAGCGCCTCCGGCCCGAAGCTCACGGGCAGAAGTTCCGCAAGGGTATAGAGGCGGTACTCCTCCGGCCCCTTCGCGAGAATAACAAGAAGCTTCTCCGGATCCGCGAATTCCCGCAGCACCTGGCGGCAGATGCCGCAGGGCGGGCAGAGGTCCCGGATCCGCCCGTTCGGTCCGCCGCAGATGCAGACGGCCCGCAGGCGCCGGACGCCCTCCGAGACCGCATGGCTCACCGCCGTGCGCTCGGCGCAGATCCCCGCCGGGTAAGAGGCATTTTCCACATTGCAGCCGGTAAAGATGCGGCCGTCCTCCGCGAGCACCGCCGCCCCGACGTGAAAACGGCTGTAGGGCGCGTAGGCCCGCGGCACCTGCTCCATGGCCGCCGCGATCAGCCGGAAGATCTCCTGTTCGTTCATGTCGTCTGCCCCATGCTTTCCTTCGCGATGCGGACGATGCGGCTGGTGCCGAGGCGATCCGCCCCGAGGGCGAGGAAATCCTCCGCGTCCGCAAGAGAGGAAATGCCTCCCGCCGCCTTGACGCGGACCCCGCTTCCCACATTTGCCCGCATCAGCGCCACGTCCTCCCGCGTCGCTCCGCCTTTCGCGAAGCCCGTGGAGGTCTTGATATAATCCGCCCCGGCCTCGGTCACGACCCGGCAGAGGCGGAGCTTCTCCTCCTCCGTCAGCTCGCAGGTCTCAATGATGACCTTAAGGATCCGTCCCTCACAGGCCTCCTTCACGGCGCGGATCTCCGAGAGCTCCTCCTCCCAGAGGCCGTCCTTCACAAAGCCCAGGTTCACGACCATGTCGATCTCGTCAGCGCCGTTCTTTACCGCGTCCGCGGCCGCGAAAGCCTTGACGGCCGCCGTGTCATAGCCGTTCGGAAAGCCGATGACCGTGCAGATCTTCACCCGCCCCCCGGCGTACTTCGCCGCCCGCTTCACATAGGAGGCGGGAATGCAGACCGAGGCGCATTCATAGCGGATGCCGTCGTCGACGATCTGACGGATCTCCTCCCAGACCGCCGTGGTCCGGAGCAGGGTGTGGTCGCAGTGTCTTAAGATCTCTTCCAGTTTCATGTCTTATGTTCTCCGTATCTTCTGCCCGGGAACGCATCTTAAGATCTCCGGGCAGTTCTGTGACAGGAGCCCGCCGCAGCCTCCGGCGGGTCCTGCGTTTTGTATTTTTACAGTTTCAGCGCCGTATCAAGGGCGAGCTCCATCATGTTCGTAAAGCCGGTCTCCCGCTCCGCGGACGAGAGCCTGACGCCGGTCAGGATCTCGTCGGAAATGGAGAACATCGCGAGCGCCTTCTTTCCGTCCCGCGCCGCGTTCATGTAGAGAGCGGCGGCCTCCATCTCCAGAGCGAGGACGCCCATCTGTCTCCACCCTTCGGTGTCCTCCGGATAATCCACATAGAAGGCGTCCTCGGAGAGGACGTTGCCCACCACGACTTTGATCCCCAGCTCCTCCGAAGACTTCACGCACTGATAGAGCAGGTCCCAGCTGGCAATAGGTGCGAAGGTGCCGTTCAGGTGGTATTTGCTCTGCCAGGCAGAGGTCGTGCTCGCGCCCTCCGCGATCAGGATGTCCTTCACCCGCAGCTTTTCGCTGATAGAGCCCGCGGAGCCGATGCGGATGATCTGCTCCACATCGTAAAACGCGAACAGCTCGTGGGAATAGATGCCGATCGAGGGCATGCCCATGCCGGAGCCCATCACCGATACCCTCCTTCCGCGGTACGTCCCGGTGAAGCCCAGCATGTTCCGCACATCTGTCACGCATTTCGCCTCCTCCAGAAAATGCTCCGCGATATACTTCGCCCGCAGAGGATCCCCGGGCATCAGCACGGTCTCCGCGAAGTCCCCGTAAGCGGCGGAAATGTGCGGCGTGGGAATATTCGAATGGATGCTGTTCTCTTCTGTACTCATGTCTGCGCAGTCCCTCCTTTTTCTTTAAATACCGGCGCCGTCTTCCCGGATCAGTTCTCTCACGGCCCCGACGGCGATGCGCACCGCGGCGTCCGTGTCGCGGACCACCGGATTGGCAAGGCCCGCCTTCTCCCGCTCCTGGTTCGCCACCACGAGGAAGAGGGAGCCCACCCGCACCCGCAGGAACGAGCCCGCCACGAAGAGCGCCGCGCTCTCCATCTCCGAGGCGAGGACGCCGAGCCGGAGCCAGGCCTGCCACTTCTGTTCCAGTTCATAGGAGACCGGCATCAGCTCCGGATTGTGCTGCCCGTAGAAGGCGTCCTTGCACTGCACGACGCCCGTGTGGAACGCGCAGCCGCTCTTTTCCGCGGCCCGGACGATGGCGTTCGTGACCGCCAGATCCGGCACCGCGGGAAATTCCACGGGCGCGTATTCCTTCGTGGTCCCCTCCATGCGCACCGCACCGGTCGCGATCACGATGTCCCCGCTCTTTACTTCGGTCTGCATGCCGCCGCAGGTGCCGATGCGGATGAAGGTCTTCGCCCCGCATTTTACCAGCTCCTCCATGGCGATGGAGGCGGAAGGGCCGCCGATGCCGGTGGAGGTGACGGAGACCTTCACGCCGTCAAGAGTCCCGGTCCAGGTCTCGAATTCCCGGCTGTCCGCAACCAGCTCCGCGCCGTCCAGGTACTGCGCGATCTTTTTGCAGCGCTTGGGATCCCCGGGAAGGATCACGTACTCCCCGACCTCCCAGGGCGCCGTCTGAATGTGATACTGCCGCGACGGATCCTCGGAATATTTCATGCTCTGGTCCCTCCTCTTATTCGAAGCGGCGCTTCATCCCGCGTGCCTCCAGCGCCGCAAGCGCCGCCGCCGGGTCCTTCATCTTCGCGAGGAAGATCATGGCCGCGATGATATAGGGCTTGAAGGAGGCCTCGCGGTAGAGCGGCGCGCGGTAGCGGTCAAAGACCGAAGCGGCCACCTCGCCGTCCGCGCAGGAGACGCCGCTGATGTCGGCGGGCAGGCAGTGCAGGTACAGGGCCTTCCCGTCCTTCGTCGTCTTCATCAGTTCTTCCGTGCAGCACCAGTCCTTATGCTCCGCGTTCTGGGCCAGCAGCTCCTTCTCGAGGGCGTCGATGCCGTCGAAATCGCCCGCTCCGTATAGATCCGTGCGTTTCTCCATGGCCGCGAAGGGCGCCCAGCTCTTTGGATAGACGATGTCCGCGTCCCGGAACGCCTCCGCCATGCTGCCGCATTTCGTAAAGCTCCCGCCCGAGGCCGCCGCGTTCCGGCGCGCGACCTCCTCCACCTCCGGCATCACGTCGTAGCCCTCAGGATGGGCGAGCACCACGTCCATGCCGAAGCGGGTCATGAGCCCGATCACACCCTGGGGCACCGAGAGCGGCTTGCCGTAGCTGGGCGAATAGGCCCAGGTCATAGCCAGCTTTTTGCCCTTCAGGTTCTCCGCGCCGCCGAATTCATGGATGATGTGCAGCATATCCGCCATGCACTGGGTCGGATGATCGATGTCGCACTGCAGATTGACCAGGGTCGGCTTCTGCTCGAGCACGCCGTCCCGCCGTCCTTCCGTCACCGCGTCGGCGACGCTGTGCATGTAGCGGTTGCCCTTGCCGATGTACATGTCGTCGCGGATGCCGATGACGTCCGCCATGAAGGAGACCATGTTCGCGGTCTCGCGGACGGTCTCGCCGTGGGCGATCTGGCTCTTCTTCTCGTCCAGATCCTGGACCGCAAGGCCCAGCAGATTGCAGGCCGAAGCGAAGGAGAAGCGGGTGCGGGTGGAATTGTCCCGGAAGATCGAGATCCCGAGCCCCGACTCGAACACCTTCGTGGAAATGTTGTGCTCCCGCAGATAGCGGAGCGCGTCTGCGACGGTGAACACCGCCTCGATCTCATCGCTGCTCTTCTCCCAGGTGAGGAAGAAATCTCCCTCGTACATCTCCCGGAAACGGAGCGCGTTCAGTCTGTCGATATATCCCTGAAGAATCGGATCCATTGCTGTTCTCCTCTCGTAAATAGTGCGGTTCCGTGCAAAGACAGCCTCTGCGTCACAGGATCTGATTGTCCGTCGCGCCCGCCCGGAACTGGGAGACGTCGTCCGTCTTCTCCTCGTCCGGATAGAGGCTGACGGCCGCCGCGTACAGCGCGCAGCAGGTCACGAGGTCCTGCTTGAAGGTGATCTCGTTCGGCGCGTGGGCCTGGCTCTCCGCGCCGGGCCCGAAGCCCACGCAGGGGATCCCGTAGCGTCCCTGGATGGCGACGCCGTTGGTGGAGAAGGTCCACTTGTCGGTGAGCGGCCGGTCCCGGAGGGCCTTCTGGCTGTCCGGTCCGATGCGCTTCTCCCCGAAGAGCGCCTTATGCGCGTCCACGAGCGCCTTCACGTGGGCCGCGCTCTCCTTGTTGATCCAGGTCGGGAAATAGGCTTCCGTCTCGTAGACCGTGCCCTTCCAGGAGGGGCGGTCGTACATGTACATGGACACCTTCACGTCCTCCCCGTATTTCTTCACGGCGGGAAGGCTCCGGATCTCCTCCAGGCAGGAATCCCAGGTCTCTCCGGCGGTCATCCTGCGGTCCACCGAGACCGCGCAGGAATCCGCCACCGCGCAGCGGCTCGGAGAGGTATAAAAGATCTGGGAAACGGTGCAGGTGCCCCGTCCCAGGAAACGGGCGTCCTCCCAGTGGTCCGGATTGTACTTCGGATCCAGCATTTTCACCAGTCCCGGGATCGAGGTGGAGTCGCCGCAGCCGTTGTTGTTGAGGGCCCGCACGTCGGCGATGATGTCCGCCATCTTGTAGATCGCGTTGTCCCCGCGCTCCGGCGCCGAGCCGTGGCAGGAGGTGCCCTTCACGTCGACGCGGATCTCCATGCGGCCCCGGTGCCCCCGGTAAATGCCGCCGTCGGTGGGCTCGGTGGAAATGACGAATTCCGGACGGATCCCGTCCTTGTTGACGATATACTGCCAGCAGAGGCCGTCGCAGTCCTCTTCCATGACGGAGCCCACGATCATCAGCCGGTAGCCTTC
>ONST01000227.1 GCA_900320575.1 uncultured Eubacteriales bacterium | reverse complement strand
TTTTATGCTTTGATTCAGACCTTTTCTCCGCGGCGGTACTTCTCCACGACCCGGTTGATGCGGTCGATCGGATTGAGAAGTCCGGCCAGGGAGCTGTCGTGGTTGATGGTGTCGATGATGAGCGCCAGGAACTTGCTCATGTCGCAGCAGGTGTAGTAAGGCGTCTCGAAGAGTTCCGGCGGCGTATACACCAGGTTCGTGGTGATCAGGCGGTCGAAGAGCCCCTTCTCATAGGCCTCGTTGAAGCGCCTGATGCCGTTCGTGAAAATGCCGAAGGTCGAGCAGATGAAGATCTTTCCGGCATTTTTGGCCCGGAGGAGGGCAGCGGTCTCGAGCACCGCGTCTCCCGAGGAGATCATATCGTCGATGATGATGATGTCCTTGCCCTCGATCTCCGTGCCCAGGAATTCGTGGCCCAGGATCGGATTCTTGCCGTCGACGATCGTGGTGTAGTCCCGCCGCTTGTAGAACATGCCCATGTCGATGCCCAGCACGTTGGCGATGTAGATCGCCCGGCGCATGCCGCCCTCGTCGGGGCTGATGACCATCAGGTGTCCGCTGTCGATGGTCAGATCCGGATCGCTGCGGAGGATGTTCTTGATGAACTGGTAGGCGGGGCTGATGGACTCAAAGCCCGCCATCGGCACCGCGTTCTGCACGCGCGCGTCGTGGGCGTCGAAGGTGATGATATTGGTGACGCCGAGGTCCTCGAGCTCCTGCAGCATGCTGGCGCAGTCCATGGATTCGCGGCCGTCCCGCTTGATCTGCCGTCCCTCGTAGAGGTAGGGCATGATCACGTTGATCCGGCGGCCCTTGCGGCCCGCAGCCGCGATGATCCGCTTCAGATCCAGGAAGTGATCGTCCGGGGACATGATATTTTCAAAGCCGTTCATCTTGTAGGTGAGGGAGTAATTCATGACGTCGACCATGAAGAACAGGTCGTCGCCGCGGACCGATTCGGAGATCGTGCCCTTGGCCTCGCCGGAGCCGAAGCGCGGCGCGTCCGCCTTCAGGATAAAGGAATCCCTGGCATAGCCGTTCGAGCCGTCGAGGACGCCGTCCTCGACCCGCTTTTTCCGCCATTTCACCAGAAAATCGTCGACCTTCCGGCCGATCTCGGTCATGCTGCGGAGCGGCACGATCGCCAGCCTTCCTTCCGGGTGGGAACTGAGAACCGGCTTGTCCTGGGTGTCCGTCGCGTCCGTCACAATCTGCCGCGTCGTCATACGCTGCCCCCTTTCAGTTTTTTCTGAATGCGGATGTCTTCCCCGATCAGTTTGATGATGGTGTAGTGGCTCGTGATCCGGGAAAAGACCCGCTCGGTGTAGATCCCGGACAGTTCGTTGAGTGTCAGATTCGTGGAAATGATGGTGGAGCGCTTCCGGAGGATCCGGTCGTTGAGGAGCCGGAACAGCTGTACCGCCACGAAGGAATTGGTCAGCTCCGTCCCCAGATCGTCGATCACCAGAAGATCGCACTCGTACACCGGCAGCTCGCGGGTGAGACTCTCCTGACTCCTTCCGAACCTGGCGTCCGCCAGCAGATCGAAGAGCTCCCCTGCCGTAAAATAGAGCGCCGAATACGAGCGGTCCAGCGCCTCCTTCATGATGCAGTGACTTAAGAAGGACTTGCCGACCCCGGTATTGCCGCACAGAAAGAGGTTGTTGTCCTCCTCGCCGATACGGGAGAGGAAAAGACGCGCCTTCTTCACGGCGTCCTCCGCCGTCTCTCTGGCGGATCTGCCGGTCGCTTCGCTTTTTATTGTATCAGAATACCAGTCAAATGAAAAGTGGCGGAAGTTCTCCTTTTCGAGAAGATCCGCGGCTTTGCTGTCCTTATAGAGGAGGGCGGCCTCCTTTTTGCGGAAGCAGGAGCAGCGCTTCCCGTCCACAAGGCCCGTGTCATGGCACAGGGGGCAGTCATACGTGGGATTCAGATAATCCCCGGGATAGCCGTGCTCCTGAAGGAGCGCGATCCGCTGATCCGCGATCTCCTCCAGTTCTTTGTAAAATGCGGAAAGATCCGCCTTAGGATCGAGGATCCGTTTCTTTGCGGCCTCGAGCGAGGCGCTCCCGATGCGGTCATTTAACAGCGCGATCCCGGGGATCTTCGCGGCGATCTCCTCCGTCCGCGCCTCCAGCTCGTGCCGGTGCCGCTCGCGGATCTCGTCGTAGGTGCGCATCAGTTCTTCGTATTGTGCGTTATTGAGGGGCATGATCAGTCCTTTGCAAGCAGTGATTTACTGGTTCAGAAGCTTCGATTCCAGAGAATCGTAGTCATAGGAGCGCTGGCCGAACTCCGAAAAGCTCCCGGTCTTCTTTCGTACGGCAGGAGCGGCCTTTTTGCCGGCCTGCTCCTTTTCCCGGATATACTCCGCATCGAGGCGCCGGACGTCGTCGACGCTCTTTACGCCCTCCGCCTGCCAGCGGGAGAGAATGCCGTCCGCGTAGCGCAGGGTCGGCTTCTGCGTCTTCAGCACCGTGCGCTCGCAGGCCTCGAGGATCACCGGCATCGGCAGCTCCCAGGTCTCGAGCCACTTCTTCATCATTTTAATCTCGGCCTCCACCGGATGTCTGCCGTCCGAGCCCAGGGCTTTCAGGATATCGTAGTACTCCCGGTGATAGCTCTCGATCTGGGTGCGGGCCGCGTGGACCGTGGAAATGCCCTGCTCATGCCAGTTCATCGCCACCTTCTCCATATAGCGGAAGCTCTTATGCCCGCGGCTCACGCAGTATTCGATCAGGAAGTCGATGAGATCCGGTGAAAAATGCAGCCCATCGTAGAAGAAGCACAGCGTCCGCGCCTCGGTGGAGGTGAGGGTCTTGCCCAGATACTGCTGGGCGATGAACATCAGCTCCCGGATATCCTCCTGCTGGGCCAGCTCCGTCATGCGGTCCGCCGTGATGCCGGAGGGCGCGGTGACCTCCTGCTTTTCTTCGCCGAAATACTCCTTTGAGCAGAAAGAGACGAAGGAGATCTCGCGGAGCTCCCCGCCTTCCGTCAGGGCGAGGTTCAGCACCTGCTCCTTCTCCCAGTAGCGCAGAGCGCGCAGAATGTCATTTTCCGTGCAGTTGAGACGGTCCGCGGCCGAGCACAGCGAAAGAGCCGCGTCCGGAGCGGACGCAGAGCGCAGAAAATACAGGTAGATCTTTATAAAATCGCCGTTCGCCTTCGGCAGGAAACGGTCGAGAAAGTCGTTGGAAAGGACCGTGACGTCCTGGGACATACAGGTCCGGACCCGGATCTTGTTCATGGAAAACCTCCGCCTCATTGCGGCGCCCTCCCGGAAAGCAGACGGAAAGGCGTCATGACCATCATAGCACAATCATCCGATCCTGTACCCACAAAGTAATCCACATCCTGTCCACCTTAAGGGCGGAGAGCAGGATGTGGATTCGGTGAATTCGGTGGATCTTGTGTTTATGCGAGCAGGTGATTTCCCACTTCTACAATGTTTCCGGCACCCATGGTTATCAACAGGTCGCCGGGGATACAGTGAGATTTCAGAAAATTCTCAATTTCATCAAAGCTCTTAAAATAGTACGCGTCGCAGCCGAGCTCCGTAAGAGAGTCCCGCAGGTCCTTCGAGGAAATGCCGAGGTCGTCGGTCTCCCGGGCCGCGTAGATATCGGCGAGCACCACGTGGTCCGCGAAAGAGAGGGCATCCGCGAAATCCTGAAGCAGCGCCTTCGTCCGCGAATAAGTGTGCGGCTGGAATGCCACCCAAATCTCCCGGTGCGGATAGGTCTTCGCGGCGTTCATCGTCGCCTTGATCTCCGTCGGATGGTGGGCGTAATCGTCGATCACCGTGACGCCACTCAGCATCCCCTTATATTCAAAGCGCCGCTCCGTGCCCCGGAATTCCGCAAGTCCCGCGGCGATCGTCTCCGGATCGAGTCCGAGGAGACGTCCGAGGGCGATGGCGGAGAGGGCGTTCGAGACGTTGTGGACACCGGGAACGTTCAGAGTGAAGGAGCCCAGCACCTTTCCGTCCTCGATACAGGTGAAGGACCCGCAGCCGTGCTCATCGTAGACGATATCCGCCGCGGTGTAGTCCGCGTCAGATGTGAGCGCGTAGGTGCGGATCCGGCAGGGCAGGCCCTCCGTAAGCTCCTTCGAGCGCGGATCGTCCGCGTTCGTGATGAGACAGCCTTCCGGCGGGATCAGCTCCGCAAAGCGGCGGAAGGAGCGGGCGATGTCGTCCAGATCCTTGAAGAAATCCAGATGGTCCGCGTCGATGTTGAGGACGATGCCGATGGTCGGGAAGAAGGACAGGAAGCTGTTCGTGTACTCGCAGGCCTCCGTCACGAAGGTTGAGCTCGTGCCGACACGGATATTTCCGTGTATCGCCGGAAGCATGCCGCCCACGGAGATCGTGGGATCGAGGGCCGCCTTCAAGAGGATGTGGGAGACCATCGAGGTCGTCGTGGTCTTGCCGTGGGTCCCGGCAACCGCAATCGCGGTCTTATAATTTTTCATGATCTGTCCCAGGAGCTCCGCCCGGGAGAGCATGGGCACGCCGGAGGCCTTCGCCGCCGCAAATTCCGGATTATCGGGGCGGATCGCGGCCGTGTAGACCACCAGATCCGGCAGCTCCCGCAGGTTCTCTGCCCTCTGGCCAATGAAAACGTGTGCACCTTTTTTGGTAATACGCTCCGTCAGCGCCGAGGCGGAGGCGTCAGAACCGCTGACGGAAAAACCGGCTCCGAGGAGGATCTCCGCGAGGCCGCTCATGCTGATCCCGCCGATCCCGATGAAATGAACGCGGCAGGGACAGTCGAATCTTATCTGATACATGGATCAATCTCCTTGCTTTTCAACACGATATCTGAACTATTATACCTCTTTCGGCACAAAAAGCAAAGAGCGGAATTCTGTATACATGTATGCATCACTTTTGTGCGGTTTCAGAGTAAAGTTTGCTTAAATCACTATATTCATTGTTTCCTAAACCGGTTTCTTGTGGTATACTCAAAAGCATACTTAAGAGTTTCCAATAGTTTCCGGTATTTATATCATTCCCCGGCTGGCAATGCTTTCTTACGAACTCGATGATCCTGAATGATGTATATATCGACGACGGACCGGTCGTACAGAAAGGGGTAAGTATGAACATCACCGACGTAAGAGTTCGCAAGGTTTCCAAGGAAGGGAAGATGAAAGCCGTGGTCTCCATCACGATCGATGACGAATTTGTGGTGCACGATATCAAGGTCATCGAGGGAGAGAAGGGACTCTTCATCGCCATGCCGAGCCGGAAGGCCGCAGACGGCGAATACCGCGACATCGCGCATCCGATCAATTCCGACACCCGCACCGAGATCCAGGAGATCATTCTCAGGAAATACGAGGAGACGGTCGCCCGGGAGGACGCGGAGGAATACGAGGCATAAGAACATACGGACACGGAGCATCCCCGGCACCTTATTAGGAGCCGGGGATCTTCTGTTTATGGGCTGCGCTGCGGGTGAGAATCAGCTGCCGTCTGCGGAAGGAGAAGAGCAGCGCAGACCGGGGCGGCAGCGGAACGCTTTCGATCACAGCCGGACCCAATGGGAACCGTGCGTGCGGATGGTCAGATCGTGTAGAAAAATACTGTCAGAGAAAAAATCATCCGTCGTATTTACTAAAATATTTCGGCCGCCTTGACTTTTACATGGGATTGCCATATATTTAAGAGTGGCTGTTCATGGAATCGTAATATCCGTGGGGCCCGAAATCTTTCAGAAATCAATGAGGACAGCAGATGGACAACTATACGAAGCGCGG
>ONST01000228.1 GCA_900320575.1 uncultured Eubacteriales bacterium | reverse complement strand
TCCAATCCGCATTTCGGGATCTCCGATCTGGAGATGACCGAGGACGGCTATACCTATACTTACCGGACGCTCGAGAAGCTTAAAAGTCAGAATCCGGATACGGAGTACTATTTTATCATCGGGGCGGACTCTCTCTTTGATTTTGACACCTGGATGAAGCCCCAGCGCATCTGCGACGCCTGCGTTCTGGTGGCCGCGACCCGCAATCACACGCCGGAGGAGCAGCTGGACGCCCAGATCCGGCATCTTAAGGATACCTACGGCGGGGACGTGCGGAAGCTCGATACCGAGAATATGGACGTTTCGTCCCATCACATCCGCAGCTGGGTGCAGGAGGGCCGCACGATCCGCTATTATGTGGCGGACCCGGTCATGGATTATATTTTCAGGAACGGGCTCTACAGGAAACATCTGAGGCGCAGCGGCAGGCCGCTTTTTCATACGGACAGGAGAAGGTATGCAGACCACGACCTATAATCTGGAAAAATTCAGCAGACGGCTGAGTAAATATATCGACGAGAACCGCTTTGTTCATACGCAGGGCGTGCGGTACATAAGCGCGGCCCTGGCGATGGCCCACGGCATCGATATCCATCTTGCGGAGACCGCCGGTCTTCTTCACGACTGCGCGAAATGCATTCCGGACGCCAAGAAGATCAAGATCTGTGAGAAGAACGGTCTTCCGGTCACGGATATCGAACGGAACAATCCGTTCCTCCTGCACGCAAAGGTCGGCGCCGTGATCGCAAAGGAAAAATACGGAGTGGAAGACCCGCAGATCCTGAATGCGATCACCTATCATACGACCGGAAGAGCCGGGATGACGCCGCTCGAGCAGATCGTTTTTATTGCGGATTATATCGAACCGCTGCGGAATAAATCCAAACAGCTGCCGGAGATCCGGCGCATGGCGTTCCGGGATCTCAATGAGTGCTGCTATCTGATCCTGATGGATATGCTGCTGTTCCTGAACAGCCGCAGCGGGCAGATCGACGGGCATACCCAGGAAGCGTTTGATTTTTACGAGGAAGTACACCAGGAAACGAGGGATTGATTATGGAGAAACAGGAGAGCAGACAGCTGGCCGCCATCGCGGCCCGCGCAATGGAAGAAAAGCTGGGAGAGGACATCCGCGTGCTGGAGATCAATGAGATCTCTCCTCTGGCGGACTATTTCGTCATCGGCACAGGCCGGAACCTGAACCAGACCCAGGCGATGGCCGACGCGGTGGAAGAGCAGGCGGCCAGGGCCGGTTTCTTCCCGGATCACATCGAGGGGCACCGGAACGCGAACTGGACCCTCATCGATTTCAAGGGCGTGGTGGTCCATATTTTCGATGAGGAGGCGCGCTCGTTCTACGATCTGGACCGGATCTGGAAGGACGGAAAAGCCGTGGATCCGGCGGAACTGGAAGCCTGAATCCATGCGCCGCTTTCTTGCAGGAATTCTTTTGATGTTCCTTCTTGCAGGCTGTGCCCTGCGGGAAGAAGAGGAGACCGGAAGCCAGCCGGTCTCTTCTTCATGGGAAGAAGACGCGGAAAGCTCCGATGAAACGGAATACGAAGATTCCGAAACGGAAGAGGAGGACGGCGGAGACGGGGAAGAAGACCTCTTTGCGGAAGAGAACGGCGGCTTCTATTACGGACAGCTTCCGGAGGCGCAGCAGGATCTCTACCGCGATATTTTCGAGACCATCGAAGCGGAGGAGAGCAGCTGCATCCTGGAGACCGACGATTCCTCGGATATCGGCCCTGCCTTAAATGCAGTGCTGCTGGATCACCCGGAGTTCTTCTGGCTGGACGGGGCAGCTTCCTATTACGGTTATGAGGGCTCCAGAAAGAAACGTCTGGAACTGGTATTCAATCTGCCCGCGGAGGAGATCGCGGACGTCCGGGAAGAGATCGAAGAAGCACGGGACGCCTGTCTGGACCTTCTCGACGAAGACGCGGACGACTACGAAAAGGTCCGCACGGTCTACGCCGGCCTTATCGAAGAGACGGACTATGTGCCCGGCTCCGATCAGAATCAGAATATCCAGTCGGTCTTTCTGAACCGCGAGTCGGTCTGCGCCGGCTACGCGAAAGCGTTTCAGTATCTGCTGCAGGCGGCGGATATCGAGTGCGTCTGCGTGACGGGTACGGCGCAATCGGAGTCCGGCCGCACGGAGAACCACTCCTGGAACCTCGTCTCCATCGACGGCGAGTATTACTGGGCGGATCCGACCTGGGGAGACCCCGCCTATGTAAATTCCGACGGGGATTTCGAGCCCTATGAAACGATCTTCTACGACTATCTCTGCCTGACGACGGAAGAAATGGAGCGCGCAGGACATGAGCCCGATCCCTCCTGGGACTATCCGGAGTGCACGGAGCGGGAATACGATTTCTACGTATACGAAGACTGCTTTTTTGAAGAATATGACGAAGAGGCCCTCTCAGATCTTCTTGAGGAGTCCGTAGAAGACGAAGAAGAGCCGGTCATCCGCATCAAATACGCGGACGAAGAGGCTTATGAGGAGGCCTGTGACGCGCTGTTCGGCGGGGAGGAGAGCCTTCTTTCGGAGCCGCTCCAGGACTGGATGCGCGCGCACGGGGAATCCACGGTATCCTACAGCTATCACTGCGACGACGCGCTCTATACGATCCGGATCTATATCGGATGACCGTCTGTGAAAGACAGAAGCGAGCGGGAAATGACTGCCGGGGCGGAAACGCTCCGGTTTTTTATGCGGAAAATATAAGAAAAACAAAACTGCAGCGTCTTTTGGTTATGATCATACTGTAAGAACGGTCCGGCTCCTGCAGATATATAAGGGAGCGGTCATAAAAAGAAATCAAAAAAGGAAGTGTACGGTATGAGAGCAGAAGATCTTGTTATCATCGCAGCGATCGTGATCCTGGCAGCGGTCAGTCTGATCTCCTTTGCAAAAGCGCACAGCCTGAAAGAAACGGAAACAGGCGCTTCCTCCGCAAAAAGCACCGGAGCTCCTGCGGGAAAGGGAGCGGTACCTCTTCGAACAATCCCTGCGGCCGGAAGCAGCAGAACAGCAGCGGGAAAGACCGGTACAGCGAAAAAGACAGACGTCCCGGCAGGAACAGCGGCCCGGTACAAGACGACGATGGAGCGCTCGATCCGCACCCGTCAGGTCAGATCGGATCCCCGGAATACGGATCTGCAGCTCCTCTTTCAGGAACACGGAGGAAACGTATTCTGGAGCTGCGGAAACTGCGGTCTGGAAAATCCCGGCATGGAACGCGCCTGCCCCTTATGCGGAGAGCTGCGGGCCTGAAGCAATTAAGAAGAAGAGGAGAAGGACCGGTCCCGTAAGAACGGCAGCCGTCTTTGAGAAGAAAAGCAAAAACCGGAGATCCAGGGATGCGGTCCAGGGTCTCCGGTTTTTGCTGCTTTTGCGCCTTCCTTCAGAACAGCCGGATCACGCCGACGACGCGGCCGAGGATCTGCACATCCCCGTAGACGAGGATCGGATCCATGAAGTCATTTTCCGGCTGAAGGCGGATATGGTCCTTCTCGCGGTAGAAGGTCTTGACCGTCGCGGAATCGTCGATCAGGGCGACCACCATCTCGCCGCTGCGCGCAGTATTCTGCTGGGCGACGATCACGGTATCTCCGTCGAGGATCCCCGCGTTGATCATGCTCTCGCCGTGGACGTGGAGCATGAACAGCTGCTGATTCGGAACATATTCCGCGGGAAGAGGGAAATAGCTCTCGATATTCTGCACCGCCAGCAGCGGCTGGCCTGCGGCGACCGTGCCCACGAGCGGGACGTTGACCACCTCGCGGCGCGTCAGGTTGAAGGAATCGTCCACGATCTCGATGGTCCGCGGCTTTGTGGGATCCCTCCGGATATAGCCGTTCTTCTCCAGAGTCTCGAGGTGGGCATGCACAGAAGAGGTGGACTTCAGGTGCACGGCCTCTCCGATATCCCGCACCGAGGGCGGGTAGCCCTTATTCAGAATCTCGGACTTGATAAAGTCCAGAATCTCCTGCTGCTTTGCGCTGATGGATCCGTAGCTCATATGATCTGCTCCTGCTTAAGACGGCCGGTCCTTCCGGCCGTATTCTTATATCTCAAGTATAGAGCACCTTTTTTTAAATTGCAATGCAAAAATCGAAAATATGTTCGATTTCCTGTTGACAAACATATGTTCGGGTGCTATATTGTTCTTACAGCCAACGAACAGACGTTCGAATCCGGGGGGAGGACGCTCCGGAACAAAGGTGAACAGCAGATTGCAGCAGGGGAGAAGAGCGATGAAGTACCGCAGCGGTTATGAAGATATGGCGGACTATATGGAGAGCGCAGACAGGCGGAGAAGAAGCGCAGCCAGGGAGAAGCGGGCAGCGCGTGCGCGGAAGCAGCGCCAAAGACGTCTGACGCTTCTTATGGCCGCGGTCTTTGCAGCGGTCTGTCTCTTCCTCGGATTTGCACTGATGAAGACCGTACGGGCGGAGCAGCCCGCCTCCGAGAAGGTGTACCGCAGCATCCGCGTAGAGCAGGGAGATACCCTCTGGCAGATCGCGGAGCGGGAGAACATCACCGGCACGGCTGAGATCCGGTCTTTCATCCGGGAAGTGGAAGCGGTCAACGGGATCGACGGCGACTGCATCCACGCCGGGAATTATATCTGCATCCCCTGCACGGAACCCGCCGCATAACAGAGGACATCGGAAGATTTCATATATTATTTCCATAATATTCTTATGTCACCCCTTTTCATTTTTTCTATATCCCCAAAGAAAGAACGGAAGATCCCTCCCCGGATCCTCCGTTCTTCGCATTTACGATATCATTATTCAAAAACTTTGCCTGCACGGGCAGGAGACCTTTAATTGTTCAGATGGTGGTGGCAGGTGTAGATTCCCTTCTTCAGCGTCATAAAGGTGTAGCCCTCGTCCAGTGCCCAGTCCAGGAACTCGTCCATGCAGTCCACGGTATAGCCCTTGATATCGTGGCAGAGGATGACGGAGATATCGTGCTTCTTCACGCCGTTCTTCATGTTCTCGCAGACCTGATCGCTCTCGGTCGTTCCTCCGGCATCTCCGCTGGAGACGTTCCAGTCGAAGTAATCGAGTCCCCGCTCCGGCGCCTGTTCGGTCAGCCTTGTCATGATCCCTTCACTGTAGCGGGCGCTGACCCGGTTGGAAGCGCCGCCCGGGAAGCGGAAGATATCAGCCCGTTCTCCGGTCTGTTCTTCCACGATATCGTTCATCTTTTCAAAGTCTTCCCAGTAGGCCTCGTCGCTCTCGTAGACATCGGCAAAATCGTGAGAATAGGTGTGTACTGCGACGGCATGTCCTTCCTCCGCCTCTCTTGCGATGCAGTCCAGATATTTTTTGAACTGAGCCGTGACGAAGAAGGTGGCCTTCACATCGTGATCCGCAAGAATATCCAGCAGCTCGTCGGTATATTTGCCGGGACCGTCGTCAAAGGTCAGGAAGATGATCTTTTCGCCCTCCACCGGGAGCACCTCGTCGACCACCTCTACGGTGCGCTCGGCAACTGCCTCATTGCCCCAGGAATCGGAGACGCGGTAGGTCAGGGTGTATTCGCCTTCCGTTTCGGTATCCACCTCGCCTTCGACCTCGACCCTGTCCGTCAGATCTCCGTCGACGTTGTCCTCGGCAGAGTAGGAGTCCTCCCATTCGGAACCGATGGCGATCCTGGTCGGAATGTCGTCAAGCGTGATTTCCGGCGGCTCCGGATCATTGTAGGGGATCTCGCGGGTCACGATCCCGATATTTCCCGAAGAGTCGGAAACGGTGTAGAGGATCTGGCCGTCCTGTACGGTCCGCTCCACCTGATCCGTCAGATCTCCGTCGTAGTTATCCGTAGCGGTAAAGCCTTCTTCCTCGTACTCTTCATTCGGAAGGGTATAATAGCCTTCCTCTTTTTGCAGCTCGATCTGCGGAGGCGTGGCATCCCGGACGATCACGGTGCGGACAGCAGTTCCTTCTGCATTTTTATAGGAACTGGTGTAGTGCATCTCGTAAGTGCCGAGGGTATTGGTGTCGATCTCGCCCACCCCCATGACGTCGAGGTCACGGTCAAAGAACGGAATGATCGAACCGCTGTACCGCGCGGTAGCTCCCATATCCTGATAGATCTCACCGTATTCCGTATAAGCCGGATTCGGTCCCATGGGCGTGACGGTGATGGTAAAACGATTGAGGAACCATACGGCAGCGCAGGCGGCGGCAAGCAGGAGCACGGCGATGAGCGGCCACCTGGGGAAACGCTTTTTATGCGGGGCATGACTGCCGGCGTCGTCCGGATCCTTCCATTTGCTGTGAGAGACCGTTCCGGCACGGTTCAGTTCCGCCAGGGCGAGATCGATCTCAGCGCCGGGTCCGCCGGCCGTTTCAGGCTTCCCGCCGGTTGCCTCGCCGGAAGATGGCGCATCTGTGACAGGTGTATTTTTTATAATGAGTTCTTCCAGATCGGAAGTATTGATTTCAGCCATTAAGAGGGGACTCCTGTTTGTTCCGTTTTACTAACTTTTTATTATACCCACAACGGGGATAGAATGCAATGAAAACACCGGGTTTCGCAGGAATGGTCAGGCAGAAGACTGCCAGGCAGCTTTCTTTTTCTTTGCCGCTATATCTATTCGTCAAACGCAGGTTTAACGAATAGATGTGGGCATTTCATTCTTCCCGCCGAACCCCGTACTAATTCAGCCAGAACCGGTAGGGACCTTCCATTTCTGCAATCAGCGGGCAGGCGCTGTCCGGATAGCCGTCGAGACGCGCCAGCACATAGACCGGCGCTTCAAATTCATAATCTGTGTAAAGAAGGATCAGCTGCATACTTTCGCTGTCATATACGATCGTACCTTTCGCAGCTTCATTGACTGCTTCCGCACCGCTTAAGTCAAGTCCGCTTCCCGGTGCAAGCACGATCCCGTTTTCCAGAAAGCGTGAGGTTTCGTGCTCCTCTCCAAGAATTGCATCCAGCTTCCCGTCAAAAAGATCCTCAACCTGAAATCTCAGTGTATAGCCGCTTTTGAGGTACAGCATCGCCTGCTGCGGTTCGACCGTGATTACAGCTTCGTCCGTTCTCAGTGAATACAGATATTGCTCCGCCGCGCGGAAGCCTTCCCTCATTTTCCGGCTGAGCTTCTGATATTCCGAAATCCGGAACGAATGCTTCTCATAGGTAAAGGATATCGAGGTGCTGTCTGCGTCCATGACCTGATGGTCTGAGTATTTTTTTCTGCTGGCAGGATACAGATGATATTTGAGAACTATCTCGTTAATTTTATCTAACTCCTTCGGATCGACTTCGCAGACGGCAGTGGTTTCGCGGTCTGCGTGCGTTTCTTTCCCGGTAACGGTCAGCGTCACAGTCCCGTCTTTCTGGCGCTTCAGATAATAATTGGTGTATCCGCCCAGCATGCCGCCTCCGGTGGACACGGAGCAGGATCGAAGCACCTCGCCCTTAAGCTGCAGTTCCTCTATATATGGAAACATTGCGATAATACCTCCTGCGATCAGCATAAGGCCGACAGCTGCCATAAGGATCTTTTTCATAAGAATGCCTCCGGTATATGCAT
>ONST01000229.1 GCA_900320575.1 uncultured Eubacteriales bacterium | reverse complement strand
TTCTGCTGGGACAGGTCGAAAACTCTTCCTGCGGTGCCACCCGGCTTGACGCGAAACGCGCCCTCTCAACGCATACCAACATATGCTGACCTTTGATCACGGAGAGTCCAGCTCCGTCTCGCATACTCGAAGCGCGCTTCTTTCTGCTCGCCCTCAGAAGTCCATTCCGTCCGGTGTGTCCTGCCGCGCTTCCACCGCCCGCGGCTCGCTGGTAAGAACAGGGAACTGACGTACTCACTCTTCTTCAACGGTTTTCTTTTTACGAAGTATAGCGCAGCGTCCCGCGCCAGTCAAGCAAAATTTTCAGAATATTCGTCTGTACAAATCAAGAGCCGTTACGCTTCCGGCATGAGATGCTCCACCGTCAGATCATTTCCGCGGGCCGTGACCGCCGCTTCCGCTCCGATGATCAGCGGCATCATCGGGGAAATGTGCCCGACGTCGGCGTCCATGACCACCGGTACGCCGAGATCCCCGAGGACGTCGGTGACCGCGTTATAGGCGTTCACGCCCATCATTTCCTGCTTCCATGCGGCCAGCGGCCGTCCGATCAGGAAGCCGGCGGCCGTATCGAACCAGCCCTGATGGCGCAGATGCCACAGGGTGCGGCGGATGGACATCGGAGAGAGGTCGCAGGCCTCGAGCACCCAGACCGCCTTCTTCCCGCTCTCACAGAACGCCCGGGTGCCGTCGAACTCCGTTCCGGAGAGATTTTCCAGGACGTCGAGGCAGCCCCCGAGGAGCGTTCCCTCCATCCGGATCTCCGTCAGTTCGCCGGCTTTTAGGAGCACATTTCCCACAGGCACGAAGGACGTCAGTTCCTTTTTCTCCGTCAGCACGTAGCGGGCCAGCGGATCGGTGTTCTCCTCCTTCGCTTCGGGCGGCTGGAACCGGGAGTAGCCCTTCACGGTCAGATCCCGCCCCTCGAGCAGTGCGAAGGCGTCGCGTTCCGGCTGCTCCCAGGGCTTTCCGAAGCGCGGCGCGCAGGGCCCGTAGATACCTGCCGTCTGCGCAAGGAGGGCCATCGGGAAAATGAAATTCGTATTGTCGGAATACCCCATGAACCACTTCGGCTCCGCTTCCGCGAGACGATGGAAATCCACGTGGGAAATGGTCTCGTTCATGAGCTCGCCGCCGCCCACCGAGAGCACCGCGTCGATGCTTTTGTCCAGATAGAACTGCACCAGGTCGTCGGCCGCCGCCTCCGGCTTCGTGCTGATGCCGAGGCCGTCCGATTTATAGCAGCTGTCCGCGCAGACGACCTGATAGCCCTGCGATTCAAAGCGGCGGACCGCCACCCTGAGCCGCGTCTCGTAGGGCTCCCCGACGCAGCCGAAAGACGGCGCCACCAGGCCCAGCACATTTCCCGGTTCGATAAACTTCGGTATCCGCATGATCTTCCTCCTTTTTCCTGCGTGTTTCTCCTCTTAGTGCCTCTGGTCTTCATTTTCAAAGCGTTCACAGAACCGCGCGGAGAAGGACGGCTCCTCCCCCGCAAGGGCGAGATGGGAAATGTCCCCTAAGCGCAGGGCCCGGAAGGCCGCGATCCCCTTCTCCCGCTCCTCGGTCACCACCTCCGTCACCGAGGTCGGCGCAAAGGCGAAGACCTGGGCGAAGAGATAGGGCGAGGCGTTGAGCAGATGGGACAGCAGCGCGCAGGCCGCGCCCAGATGGCAGAAGAAGGTGAGGGTCTCCTCACTGCTCCGCTCCACCCGGTAATGCCGTCCCTCGCGGACGTATCCATGCTCCGCGAGCAGGCCGTCCAGAGCGCCGGTCACGTAATCATAGTAGATCCCGACCTGCCCCTGGCGGGTCAGCAGAGAGTCTCTCCAGCTGCTCTCCCCCATGAGCTCCGGATGCTCCGTAAAATACGAGGGCACCATGTCCCAGACGATGCGCGGCTCGTATTCCGGCAGTCTGCCTTCCGCGTCGGGCGCATACTCCGCCGCCCGCTCCGGGGTGAGGAGCGTCGACAGCGTGTGCCGCTTCCGCTCCGCAAATTCCGGCGTCAGACGCCGCGTATCCGGATAGGCCCGGATGAGCTCGGGACAGCCGTTAATATTGAGATCGGTGATAAATTCCTGCAGGAATTCCCGGGTCGTTCCGGTCTTTCCGAGTTTTTTCAGCGAATAGGAGGCGGTCTCCTGCGCGCGTCCCAGCGGAGAAACAAAGATCTCCCCCATCCGGAGCGATTCCGAGTGCTCCGCGAGAGCCTCCGCCTCGCGCCGCCCCTTTTCTGTCAGGCAGTCGTGTTCGTAGTCCGGATCTCCGTGCCGGATGAATAAAAGACGCATGGTTTCCGCTCCTCCTTCTTATCTTGCCCGAAGGCCCGCTCTCATTGTACAATGAAGAAAATACCGCTGTCAAATGCGCAGGATTGGAGACCGGACATGAACTATCATATCGACAAAAACGCCCCGGAGGCCGCTTATCTGCAGCTATACCGGAGCATTCGGGAAGCCATCACAGACGGGTCCTACCGCTGCGGGGACCGTCTGCCGGGCAAGCGCGCCATCGCGGAGGACGCGGGCGTCAGCGTCATCACGGCGGAGCACGCCCTGCAGCTGCTGGCCGACGAGGGCTACATCGAGCTTAGGGAGCGCAGCGGCTCCTACGTCGCCTTCCAGCCGGACGAGGTCTTTCCGGTGGGCGACCCCGCAGAAGTCCGGCCGCTTCCGGAGGATCCGGAGGAGACGGAGGACCCGCTTCCGGCGGTGATCCCCGCGGAGCCCTTTCCGTTCTCGGTGCTATCCCGGGTCATGCGCCGGACCCTCTCGATCTACGGAGAGAAGATCCTGGTCCGCTCCCCCGCCTTCGGACTCCCGGAGCTCCGCCTGGCCGTCACCGCCTATCTCGGGCGCAGCCGCGGCATCCGCGTGAGCCCCGAGCAGATCCTCATCGGCTCCGGTTCGGAATATTTCTACGGCATGCTGGTGCAGATGCTGGGGCGGGACCGCATCTACGGCCTGGAGGATCCCTCCTACCCGCAGATCCGCAAAGTCTACGCGGCCAACGGCGCGGTCTGCGACTTCCTGAAAATGGGCCCGGACGGGATCCCCTCCTCGGAG
The DNA here is from genome assembly GCA_900320575.1 of uncultured Eubacteriales bacterium. Taxonomy (GTDB): domain Bacteria; phylum Bacillota; class Clostridia; order Lachnospirales; family Lachnospiraceae; genus Chordicoccus. The sequence goes on along the minus strand of ONST01000229.1, from coordinate 7,180 downwards.
CTGAAGCGCACGAAGGCCGGCGTCCTGCACGTCACGCCGTACCACTCCTACCCCACCGGCGTCACGGCCAGCGCCTCGCGCCGGCACAAGTACGTGGAGTGGGCCCGCTCCCGCTCCGCCTTCCTCATCGAGGATGACGTGGATTCCGAATTCACCATGTCCTCGAAGGCCGAGGACACGGTCTTCTCCCTCGAGCCGGAGCGCACCGTCTTCTATCTGAACACCCTGACCCGCACCGTGGCTCCTTCGATCCGCGTCGCGTATCTTGTGCTGCCCTCCGCCCTCGCGGAGGAAATGAAGGCCCGCGTCGCCTTCTACTCCTGCTCGGTGCCGGTCTACACCCAGTACCTGATCACGGAGCTGATCTCAGGCGGCGAATTCGAGCGCCACATCAACCACGTCCGCCGGCAGCTCCGCTCCGCCCGCCAGAACTAGAATTCTTCGTGCCCGTAGCCCAGGAAGCCCTCGCCGCGCACCTCGTGGGCGTCGGTCAGGATAAGAAAGGCATTTCTGTCGATCTCCTCCACCAGCTCCCGGAGGACCACCGCCTGCTTCTTGGACACCGCGCAGAAGAGCACCGGCCGCGGGGAATTCGTATATTTGCCCGTGCCCTCGAGCATCGTCACGCCGCGGTTCATTTCCTGCAGGATCTGGGAGGAGATCTCCTCGCTCTTTTCGGAGATGATATAGGCCACGCAGGCGTTCCTGGCGCCCGCGATGATGCCGTCCGCGATCCTGCCGCTCAGGATCACGGAAATGACCGCATAGAGGGAGATCTCCATTCCGAAGATCCACACCGACAGCAGGATCACCGCCCCGTCGAGCACCGGGAAGATCTGCGCCGTATTCAGGTGCGGCAGCATTTTCTGGATCAGCGCCGCCAGCGTATCGGTGCCGCCCGTCGTCGCCTTGCCGAGGAACACCAGGCCCAGGCCGGCTCCCATGAGGCAGCCGCCGGCGACAGACGTCAAAAAATATTCCCCCGGCACCAGCTCCAGCTCCGGCACGAGCAGCAGCCAGAAGGAGAAGGCCAGCGCCGCCAGAAAGGTGCGGCGCATGAAATGCCAGCCGCGCACGCGGATCGACAGGAGGATCATCGGCACGTTCAGCAGGACGTTCCATATGCCCAGCGGCAGCGAAAGGTGAAGCGCTTTTGTGCCCACGTCCCGGAGGATGATCGCAAGTCCGGTAAATCCGCCGGGCACCATCCTGGCCGGCCCGTAGAAGAAGTTCGTGGACGCCGCCATCAGCAGCGTCCCCAGAAGGATGCGCACGTAGTCGCTGGCCCGCTCCCTGCGGAAGGTCCGTATTCTGTCCATGTATGTTTGCTCCCTTCCAAAAAAAGGACGGATGGCCCGCGGTAAATGCAGGCGTCATCCGTCTTATCATCTCTGTTTTTGAGAATCTTTTCACTGTAGCCTTTGTGCTTCCCCCAAAATGGTCAACCCAGAGGCACTTCCACGATCTCCGCCATCTTCGTCAGGCACAGTTCGATCTGGGAAGAGATCTCCTGCACCATGCGGCCGGTGATCTCCTCATTTTTCTCCTCGTCGAGCGAGCGGTAGAAATTCGCCCGGATCTCGTCGCTCAAGGTCTCGAGACGGCTCTCGAAGGCCCCGCGGCGCACCAGCTTCCGCATCAGTTTCGGGATATCCGCGGACAGAAGCGCCTGTTCCATGCGGTTCTTGCCCAGGACCAGCACCACCAGCGAGAGCATCGCGCCGGCGAGGATCCCCGGTGCGCCGCTGGAAATGAGCGCCACCCCGCTGCCGCCGCACAGAAGGCCCACCAGCACCGACACCAGAGTGTCGATGAGGATCGTGATCTCCTCCACCGCGAAGATGTCCTTCGCCTCGACCCGGATCTGAATATCCTCGAGGGCCAGATAGGAGTTGAGGGACAGCGACTGGTAGGGCACCCGGTGACGGACGCAGATCGGCACCGTGTAGTTCTCCAGCTCCGCGGACACCGGCTTCAGCCAGGCGGTGATCGGCTTCACGAGAAGGCTGCGGGCCTCCTCCGTCTGGAGAAAGGCGCCGATGGCCGCCTCCAGCTCCCCGTCCACGTCGGACAGGCGCGCGATCTCCCCGCTCCTCCAGCGGTCGAAGACCGGCAGGGCCGCCTTCGTCAGGACCGGGTCGACCAGGGTGTCCACGGTCTCCCGGTAGAGATCCTTGATATGGGCCTCGACGAGATCCTCGATCTTCGTGGAGGCGATCAGCTCCTGCAGCTCCTGGCGGAATTCCCGGATATCCTCGTCGATCCTCCCGCACAGGGCGAGGCCTCTGGCCACCGCGAACTCCGGCTCCGCGCCGGTGATGACCACCGAATCCGGGAACGCCTCCCGGACCAGCTGCCGGATCTGCTGCATTTTCGATACGCCGCCGGTGAGGAAGACCAGCTCCGGGGCGGTCTCCCCGATCTTCTCCCGCACCTCCCGAAGACTGCCGGTAAAGACCTCGCGGAACGAGCGCTCCCCGAGCTTTTCGAGCTTTTCATTTAAGATGAGGTCCGCGGTCTCTTCGTCCATGACGAGCTTCAGGCGCATGGGGATCGTCTGCCGGATCATCACCGACTCCGTGCAGGGATGCTCCTTCCAGTAATCCGGATCTGAGAAATATTTCTCCTTGAGCCTTCTGGCCGCGAATTCACAGTAATTCTTCCAGGGACGGCTCTCCGCGAAGACCCTGCGGATCCGCTCCTCCCGGGGACAGATCCGCAGGGAATGCTCCAGCAGGATCTCATCCATGATGCCGCCGCCTAAGGCCACCTCTCCGGCTGTCTTCAGCTCCACTTCCTTCCCGTTCGCGATATAGGCGAAGTCCGTCGTAGAAGAGCCGATATCCACCACCAGCACCGGCTTCGAGAGGATGTCGTAGCCCACCTGCAGGTGCTTCGACTGGCAGGCGGACACCAGAGCCGCCCTCGACTCGGAAATGATGCGCGCGGGCGGATAGCCGCACTCCTCGAAGATCGAGCGGTACTCCTCGCGCGCGGTCCGGTCCCAGCCCGCCGGGCAGCCGATATAGAAACAGCAGTCCTCGTTCTTCACGAGATCGCCGCTGCCGTAGAGCTCTCCCAGGACGCCGGAGGCGAAGCGCTTCACGTGCCCGGCGCTCTCCGGATCCGTCAGGAACCGGGTCTTGAAGCGGATCTCCCGCCGCACGGCCTTCGGCACGTAGCAGGCGCTCTCGCCCACCACCAGCGTTCCGTCCGTCAGCTGCGCGTAGGCCGTAATGAGGCTCTTCGCGTCCCGGATCGTGAGCATCTCGGGGCTCCCGCCCTCTTCTTTTGTAAGCCGGGAAACGGCGCTCTCGGCGTCTCCCAGGTCAAATCCAAAATATCGGTCCATTACAGTTCTCCCGCAAAGAGCCCTTTCCGCAGCAGCTTCCCGCGCCGCACGAAGGCGGGCCGGATCGTCCCGGGAAGGTCTCCGGGCATCTTCTCGAACCAGTCGCTGTGCTCCGCGGAAAAATCAACGGTCTCCACGTCCTTTGTGTGCAGCAGATACTTCAGATCCTCCGCCTTTTCAAGGGCGTACTCCCCGTCGCCGGCCGCCTGGGCCTCCAGAAGGGCCGCGAAGAGATCGAGCTCCGCCTCCTCAAAGGGCGGCTGCTCCATCTCCGCTCTCCGGAGCCGCGCCTTCTCCTCCGCTTCCGCCTCCTTCAGCTGTCCGTCGATGGTCAGGACGACGGCAGTCAGCGCCCGCATGCATTTTTCCGGATCGGTCCGGAAGGAAGCCTTCCGTTCTTTGCTGTCCGGGGCCGGCTTTTTCTTCGGCCGGATAAGAAGCCCGCACAGGAACAGGCTCAGGAACGCTCCCAGAAGGAGCCCGCCCGGCAGCTGCCAGCCGCTGCGGGTGGTCAGCTCCGGATACGCCGGATAAAAGGTAAGGAGCGCGGCCAGAAGGCACGCGATGCCGGCAAAGAGGAAAATGATCCCGGGGACACTCACCTTCTTTGCCGGCTCCTCCGGCACTCCTTCCCGCTCGCGCTCCCAGATCTTGGCCTCTCCGGCAGTGTCGAAAAGCGCCGCGGAGGCCTTCGCCGCCGCGAACATATGGGAGGCGGCGGTCTTCAGCGCCTCCTCCTTCGTTTCCTCGGTATAGCGGTACAGCAGTTTCTCCAGGGCCTTCGTGAAGGCGTCCTTCGCCTCCGGCGCGCTCTCCGCCGCCGTAAATCGGCTGCGGATGCTCTCCCGCTCCTCTTCCAAAATCGTCTGCAGTTCCATCTGTTCTTCTCCGATCCCGGATCGTCTTTTTCTTCCGCCGGGGATCCCCGGCTTTCCCTATCGTACAACATTTTTACGAAAAAGAAAAGCGGCTGCGCGATTTGTATGCACAGCCGCTCCGCATCCCTTACGGGCGCAGATCGTATTTGACGATGTCCATCACCGCTTCTCCCTCCGTATAGAAGGAAATGCCGTCCGCGACGCGGTCCGTGTACATCGTGGCGGTCATCACCTTTTCGCCGTCGTCGATAAAGACTTCCACGCTGTACTGGTCGAGGATCATCCGGAAACGGAGCTCGGCCCGGTCATTTCCCACGAAGCAGCGCCTGTGGTGGAGGATCGCCCGCCGGGAGCCGGAGAAATTCCGGTCCAGCTTCACCGTTCCCTCGTAGGGCCGGTAGCGGAAAGAGGTGTAGAACTGCTCGTTTTCTGCAAAATGCACGGCGAATTTCGAATAGAGCTTCCCAGGATCCTTCGGGCGGACGCGGATCTCCATATCCACCATCCGGCCGTCCACGCCCGGCAGCTCCAACCGTCCGGAGACCGCCACGTCATGGTATTCCACCCGGCCGCTCCGAAGCTTCGCAAGCTCCAGGATCGGCCGCTGGCACAGGCGGCCGTTCCTAAGAAACAGTTCCCGCGGCAGGGACATCTGGCCCGCCCAGGGCGAATCCGGTTCCCGGATCTCGCAGGCGTCCCAGTTCTGCATCCAGCCGATCATCACGCGCCTGCCGTCGGGCATCAGCACCGTCTGCGGCGCGTAAAAATCGATCCCGTAATCAATGGAATGAATGGTCTCTTCCGTAAACTCCTCGTTCGCCTCGTCATAAGAGCCGATCAGGCACAGCGTGCCGTTGCCGGCGTGGTACTCAAAGCCCTGGGAGAGCATGTCCTGCGGGCTCGTCAGAAGCACCTGCTTTCCGTCGAGGGAGAAAAAGTCCGGGCACTCCCACATTTTCCCGAAGCGGTTCCTGTTTTCCGCAAGGATCTTTTCGAACTGCCAGTGAAGGCCGTCCCGGCTCTTGTAGAGCAGGATCTGGCCGCTGGTGTCCGCGGGCCGGCTTCCGATGACGCACCGGTATACGCCGTCGCTCCCGATGAACATCTTCGGATCCCGGAAATCAAAACGGCTCGCTCCGGCAGGCAGGTCGTTCTCACTGAGCACCGGATTGCCGGGATATTTCTCGAAATCGGTCCCGTCACCGGCCGCCATGCACTGCACCTGGACCTCGCGCATGCGCCCGTCCGGCTGCAGTTCTTTTCGCACGCCGGTATACATGAGCAGAAGCCTTCCGTCAGGAAGCGGCAGCGCGCTCCCCGAGAAGCACCCGTCCTCGTCGTAATACCGGTCCGGCGCCAGCGCCGCGGGCAGGTACTCCCAGTGCAGGAGGTCGCGGCTCACCGCGTGTCCCCAGTGCATGGGGCCCCACTGGGATTTATAGGGATGGTACTGATAGAACATGTGATACTGCCCGTTGTAGTACGTAAAACCGTTCGGATCGTTCATCCAGCCGGTATACGAGGACAGATGAAAACCGGGCCGCTCGCTCTCCGTGATCCTTGCGCCGCGTTCCGCTTCCAGACGGCGGGCGTCGCTGAGTATCTGACTGATCATCATTCTTCTCCCTCTTCTGTTCTGCTGTTCTCCGTCTCCCGCGCGCGTTCTTCCATTTTCACGAGCATCGGATCCAGAAGCTTCACCACCAGAAACGCCGGCAGGGACACCCCGAAGAGGAGCAGCACCGGCAGGATCTGCACATTGAACCAGCGGTAGGCGTAGCCGATGAGCCCCAGAAGGATGAGGATCACCACGGTCCTGGGGATCGCAGCCATCATCAGGATCACCGCGTTCCCGACCGTTCTTCGGATGGTGTTCCGGAACCTCGCGAGGAGCAGGAAACTGCAGATCCCCACCGCCTCGGCCACGACCATCACGATCGGGACCGCCTTTACGAAAAAGGCGCCCGCGCTCCCGGTCAGCTGCTCCGCCGCCTTCAGGTCAAACGCCAGAAAGACGCCGATTCCTCCGAAAATGAGGGTCAGGATCACACCCTGCCCCAGATTTTCCCGGAAGGAATGGAAGTAGGATCGGACCGTATAGGTGTCGTCCCCTCTCAACATCCGGATCATGCAGTAGAACATGGCGCTCAAAGAAGCGCCTGCCGTCACGACAGGGATCGACGTGAGGAGCGCCAGTACGTTCAGCAGCATCAGATCCGCCGCGGCACCCAGAAAACGAATAAACGGGCTGTCGGACCCGAACCAGTTTCTCATCGCAGGTGATTCTCCTTCTGTTCCCGAAGCTGCGGGCATTTCTGCCCGTCCGCCTGTATAGGCTGAAAGCGGATGACCAGAACTGGCCATCCGCCTGCATTTTCAGCCAAGCAGATTTCCGATCAGCCGGCGCTTTCGGCGCTGGCATAGCGGTCATATGCGGACTGGTAAACAGCGCGCAGCTCTTCCATGCCGCAGTTGTTTGCCAGGGTGGATTTGTACGCTTCCCACTCGTCGTCGGTGGGGCCGCCGTCCTTGAGCCATTTTCCTTCGTACTCGGAAATGGTATTCTCAAAGTCGGTGCGGTACATGTCGATGGTATCCAGCTCTTCCTTGGTGTAGACGCAGTCGATCGGGAAGGTGGTGTCGTCGCTCACGTAGGGCATCCAGAACTCTTCCAGGTCGGTCAGACGCTCGATCGCGCGGTCTTCCATCTTGAAGGTAGTCTTGTAGTAATCGGAGAGAATGAGCTTCGGGCCTGCTACTTCGTAGGTGCTCTTCAGCTCGCCGGCGCCCTTGCCGAACTTCGCCTGCGCTTCCTCTTCGGTGATCGACAGCCACAGACCATTCTCATCCTGCTCGTTGAAATACACGCCCTTCGGGCCGTACTGCAGCTGCATGACGACTTCCGGATCATACCACTGATCGTAGAACTTCAGCAGGTTCGCCGGGCTCT
>ONST01000231.1 GCA_900320575.1 uncultured Eubacteriales bacterium | reverse complement strand
CTCGGAAAAGCGCTGTCGGAGATCGGCGAGGGCGCTTTCGACCTCTTCCCGGTGCGGAGCTTTGCGGTGGATCCGGAAAATGAGATCTTTCTTACAAAAGACGGCTCGCTCATGAACCGGGCCGGGGATGCCGTGCTGGCCATCGCGATGGACACCGGAAGCGTAGCGTATCTTCCTGAGGGGACGCACGCTTTCGACGAGGAGCTTTTTGATCTCTACAGTCAGTTCGACGTGTTCTCTGAGGACGAGGTCCGGTCGTACCGGCTTCAGCTGGTCCTTCCGGATTCCGTGACATCGTTTCCGGATGAACCGGCGGCGACGGCTTCTGACGACTATTATTTTCACTGTTCCCCCGGCTCCGCCGCGGAGCAGTTCGCGAAGGAGAATGGAATCCCCTTCGATTCCTGCATGGATCCGCATTATCGGGAGGTGACGGTCGAAGATGAAAACGGAAGATCGGTGTATCTGATCTATCCGGATCGCGCCGCTTTCGTGGAATATGAGGGAAGCTGTGAGACGCTCGCTGTCCCCGCGGAGATCGAAGGCGTGCCGGTGACCGTTCTCGGTGACGGAGAGCATCCGGTCTTTGAACTGTTCGGAGATACTTCGGTAGGCACGCTCGTCCTTCCGGATTCCATCCGGGAGATCCGCGCCCACGCGCTGGAGTATATGTATGCTGTGGAATCTTTCGAGCTACCCGACAGCGTGGAGATCATCGGGGAGAGCGGCCTTGACCCCGACGGACTGAAGGCTCTGCCTGCTCATCTTCAGTATCTCGCGCGCTATGCGCTTGCGGGGAGCATGGAGGGGACGGTAACGCTGCCGGCTTCTCTTACGGATTTCGCGGACGGTGCTTTCGCGTATCTGGACGGTGTGGATGCCTATGAAGTCGCGGAGGGCAATCCGTCCTTCCGCGCACAGAACGGAATGGTATTAAGTGCGGACGGAACCCGTCTCCTCGCCGCGCCGGGATCGGAGCGGACGGTCGAACTGACCGTTCCGGAAGGCGTGACGGAGATCGCTCCCTATGCGCTGAGCAACCGCAACTGGGTGGAGCGGATCCATTTCCCGAAGAGCCTCACAGTGATCCGCCCGTATGGCGTGTTTGACTGTATTTCTCTTCAGGAAGTGACCTTTGAGGAGGGGCTGGAGCTGATTGAAGAATCGGCCTTTGATGACTGCTATTCGCTGCAGAAGGTGCATTTCCCGAAGAGCCTGACCGGCATCCGGGACCGCGCGTTCTATATGTGCTCGGAACTCACGGAGGTCTCTTTTGAGGAGGGGCTTACGAGCATCGGGGAATCCGCCTTCTCGGAGGCCGGGAAGCTGAAGGCGCTGTCCCTGCCGGAGAGCCTCGTCTCGGTGGGTGAAGACGCGTTCAGCTGCCGGATGGATACCGGGGAGAAGCCGGTGAAGAAGACGGTCTCTATCGGGAAGAATCTTGTGGAGATCGGCTCCGGAGCCTTTAATCTTCCGGGAAATGAGCGTTTTCTCATCGACGCCGCGAATCCGGTCTTCACGGAGAAGGACGGCATGATCACGGATAAGGCCGGGACGGTGCTCCTCGCCTGTCCCACGGCAAGGACCGGAAGGGTAGCGGTACCCGACGGGATCAGCCGGATCGGGAACTGCGCCTTCTGCTGCGTGACGGGGATGACGGATCTGGTGATCCCGGATTCGGTGACCTCGATCGGCGATTTCCTTCTTCCGGAGTGGGAGTACGGGGAGGAGAGCGGACCGAATGCCGATTTTGATTCGCCGGTGACGGTGCACTGCGGGAAGGGGAGTACGGCGGAGAGCTACTGCCGCCGCCACAATCTGCGGTGTGTTACAGATGGGAACTGAAGACTGCCTGCATAATATGCAGCAGTGATCGCTTCTGCCGGATCATCTGCCCCGGACGGCTTCCGCGCCCGGTGCAACGTAACCATTCCATCCCGGACGCGAAAACCGCTTGAAAGAACACGTTCGTCTCGCTCTTCGCATAGACTCACTGTGTTCTTTCTGCGCAAGGCGTCCGGGCCGGAACGGAAGTTGCACCATGGGCTTGTGCAGATTGTCCGGTGGCAGATGATGCTGGCCGTGCGCGCCCAATGACCTCTCTGTTTCAAGTGCTCCTCCATAAGGCGCAGCGGGCAGCTGATGGGAACCTGTGCCCTTCCGGGCAGACCGGAAGGGCTTTGCAGAAGCCGTTTGTGCAGAAGATCCGGCGTGGGCGGCCGGGAGGTTATTGATTCAGTGAGCAACGTTCAGGGTTTTTATTTACAGGAG
>ONST01000232.1 GCA_900320575.1 uncultured Eubacteriales bacterium | reverse complement strand
GAAATCTTATTCCCTTCCGTTCCAGCAGTAGGTGCAGAGCCTGCAGGGGTCGATGTCCATGGCTTCCAGCATGTCGTCGAGACGGTGGAAGTGGAGCGAGGTGAAATTCAGCTCCTTCCGGATCTCCTCCAGCATGGTGTGGTACTCCGCGGAATCGGGGTTCGTGTAACGGGCGAGGACTTCGGGGGCAGGATCCGCCGTGCCCTCGAGCTTCTCGATCACCCGCCGGGTGATCAGCTCCATCTGGGAGTTGGAGCGGGAGAAATTCAGGTATTTACAGCTGAATACCAGGGGCGGGCAGGCCGGCCGCACGTGGACCTCCTTCGCGCCGCTCATGTAGAGGAACTCCGTGGTCTCCCGCAGCTGGGTGCCGCGGACGATGGAGTCGTCGATGAGCAGGAGCTTCCGGTCTTCGATGAGCTTATGCACCGGGATCAGCTTCATCTTCGCGATCAGGTTCCGGCGGGACTGATGGGTCGGTGTGAAGCTCCGCGGCCAGGTCGGCGTGTATTTGACGAAGGGCCGGGCATAGGGCACGCCGGAGGCGTTCGAGTAGCCCACCGCGTGGGCGATTCCGGAATCCGGCACACCGGCGACGATATCCGGATAGACGTTGTCCCGGTTCATATCCCGTTCTGCCAGCTTTCTGCCGCAGTCATAGCGCATATCCTCGACGCTGATGCCCTCGTAGCAGGACGCGGGGAAGCCGTAGTAGATCCACAGAAAAGTGCAGATCCGCATCTCCTTCCGCGGCGGAGCGATGGTCTCGACGGCTTCCGGGGTGATGCGGACGATCTCGCCCGGCCCCAGCTCCCGGACCTCCTCGTAGCCGAGGTTCAGGAAGGAAAAGCTCTCGAAGCAGGCGCAGTAGCCGGTCTCATTTTTCCCGAGGACGATGGGCGTCCGTCCCCAGCGGTCGCGGGAGGCGTAGATGCCTTCCGGCGTCAGCACAAGGATGGACATGGAGCCCCGGATCAGTTCCTGGGCGTAGAGAAGTCCTTCTGTGAGGGTCTCCTTCTCGTTAATGATGGCGGCCGTCAGCTCTGTGGGGTTGATGCCGCCGCCGCTCATTTCAAAGAAATGGGAGTGACCGTCGGAGAGGATCCGGCCGGCGATCTCCTCTTCATTGCTGATCTTTCCCACCGTGGTGATGGCGTAGGTGCCGTGGTGGGAGCGGATGATCAGCGGCTGGGGCTCGTAGTCGGAAATGCTCCCGATCCCCAGATTGCCTTTCATTTTCTCGATGTCTTTTTCGAACTTCGGCCGGAAGTTCGTGGTCTCGATATTGTGGATCGCACGGTCAAAGCCCTTTTCGCGGTCGTAGACCGCAAGTCCGGCCCGGCGCGTCGCCAGATGCGAGTGGTAATCGGTCCCGTAGAAGAGGTCAAAGACGCAGTCTTCCCTTGATGCAACTCCAAAAAATCCGCCCATTTAAACCATCCTTTCGCAGATCTTTCCTCCGGTTCCATTTTCATCATACGGAGAATTTTGAAAAAATGCAAGGCAGCGTTCCCCGCCCGTTCGAAAAATTCCACACAAAACGCCCCGGAAAATTGTGAAAAATGCCCAGATTTGAGCCCGGGAGCGCCTTTTTCGGGAAGCATCCCGCGCGTCTGTCCGCCGGGGCGGTGCAGGCAGGGAAGGGAGACGGGCACGAAAAGAAGCTTCTTATCTATTTATGGCCGGCAGCATGAAAAAAAGAACAATCAGGCGGGCATATAGTGCTTTACTATTGGTAAATTTTCCGTTAAAATGAATTGTATACAATAACAGAATCGGGGGAATAGCATCCTTCGGTTTACGGTTATCTGGGGGAAAGCTTATGAAAAACACATTCAGGGGCGGTGTGCACCCGAATGACCGGAAGGCCATGTCCAGAGACGTTCCGCTGCGGGTCTACGACGCGCAGGGGGAGATGGTGTTCCCGGTCAGCCAGCACATCGGAAAGCCCGCAAAACCGGTCGTCAAGAAGAACGACCAGGTGCTCGTCGGACAGGTTCTGGCACAGTCGGACGGCTTCGTGTCCGCTTCCATTGTGAGCTCCTGCTCCGGCAAGGTCAAGGCGATTGAAAAGCGCCGTGTGATCGGCGGAGCGATGGTCGACTGCATCGTCGTGGACAATGACGGACAGTTCAACGAGCTTCCGCACGAGAAACTCAGGAGAAACCCGAAGGAGATGAGCGGAGAGGAGATCCTTTCCGCGGTCGCGGACGCCGGCATCGTCGGCATGGGCGGCGCAGGCTTCCCGACGCACGTGAAGCTGAAGCCCCGCAATGCCGAGGCGATCAAGTATGTCATCGCCAACGGCGCGGAGTGCGAGCCGTATCTTACCTGCAATGATCAGCTGATGCGGACGAAGGCCGCGGAGATCGTGGAGGGCATGTCCATCATCCTGCAGCTCTTCCCGAACGCGGAAGGCGTGATCGGCATCGAGGACAACAAGCCCGAGGCGATCACGGCGATGACCACCGCCGCGGCATCTGCGGAGCGCGTCCGCGTGCTTCCGCTGAAGACCAAGTACCCGCAGGGCGGTGAGCGCTCGCTCATCAGCGTGATCGCGGGCGTGGATTT
>ONST01000235.1 GCA_900320575.1 uncultured Eubacteriales bacterium | reverse complement strand
TCCAGCGCGCCGGAGCGGAGCGCCGCGCCGAGCAGCACCACGTTGAGGACCTTCGCGGAACCCAGTTCCTTCGCGGCGCGGGCCGCGTCCACCAGTGTGAGATGTTTTACGTTCGCCTTCAGGTAGGCGAGGACCTCCTCCGCGGGATAGGGAGCGGCTCCGATCATCGCCGAGACCGGCATCACCGGCCGGTCCGAGACGACGGCGCGGCCGTCTTCCTTTAAATACGGCAGGTGGCGGATGACCTCCGCCGGCTCGAAGCCGATGATGAGGTCCGCGCAGCCCGGTCCGATGAGCGGAGAATGAAGATCCCTCCCGATCCGCATGTGGCTGAAAACGCTGCCGCCCCGCTGGGCCATGCCGATGGTCTCCGCGGTCTTCACTTCCGCGCCGCGCTTCATGGCGGCGTCTGCGAGGAGACGGGAGGCAAGGATCGTGCCCTGTCCGCCGACGCCGCAGAGAATGATATTGCTGCGAAGTTCATTCTGCATTTTTTCCACCTCCGCAAATGGCGCCTGTCGGACAGATCTGTTCGCAAAGTGTGCAGCCGGTGCACAGTGTCCCGTCGATGACGGCCTTCCCGTCAGTGAAGCCGATGGCCGGGCAGCCCAGCTCACGGATGCACTTCCGGCAGCCGATGCATTTCTCCGGCAGGACATGTGAGCGGTCCTTCGGACGGATCACGGCGATGCACGGAGACTTGAAAATGACCGCTTTTACGCCCTTTTCCACCGAGACGCGGCGGACGGTCTCCACCGCCTGCGCCAGATCGAGCGGATCGACGGTCTCCACGGTGGTCAGTCCGACCGCGCGCAGCACCTTCTCAATGCTGACCTTTTCCACGATCTCTCCCATCATCGTGCGGCCGGTGCCCGGGTGGGGCTGGTGGCCGGTCATGGCAGTCGTGGAATTGTCGAGCACGACGACGGTCAGATCCGCCTGGTTGTAGAAGGCGTTCACCACCCCCGTGATGCCCGAGGCGAAGAAGGTGGAGTCGCCGATGAACGCGAAACAGGCGGTGTCCGGCTCGATGCGGCCGACGCCCTGGGCGATGGTGACGCCCGCGCCCATGCACAGGCAGGTGTCGCACATGTCGAGAGGCATCGCATTTCCCAGAGTATAGCAGCCGATATCGCCGCAGTAGATCGTCTTTTTGCCCTTCATCGCCTGCTTGACCGCGTAAAACGAGGCCCGGTGCGGACATCCCGCGCACAGGACCGGCGGGCGGACCGGCAGGGGAGGCGTGTCGGGAAGCGCGGCAGGCGTTCTGAGCGCCGAGGAGCCGCAGAAGGCCTGAACCGCTTCTCCGACCGAGCGCATCGTGTTCTCGCCGGAGGGGGCGATATGCCCGGTCAGCTTTCCCAGGATGCGCACCGGAAGATGATATTTTCCGCAGACGGAAATGAGGGCGCGCTCGATCACCGGATCGAGCTCCTCGATGCAGAGGACCTCGTCGAGGCCTGTCAGGAAGTCAACGGCCAGCTTCTCCGGGAAGGGGAAGGGCGTGGCGACGCGCAGGATCCGGGGCGCAGATTCTTCAGGCAGGCTGTCCAGCGTGTACTGGAAGCTGATGCCCTGCGTGGCGATGCCGAGGCGTGAGGCGCCATTTTCCGGGATCAGCTGATTGCGCGCATACCCGGAGAGTACGCCGGAAAGAGATGCATTCCGCTTCTCGATCAGGGCGTGATTCTTCACGGAGAGCCGCGGGAAAATGACCCAGCGGGAGGAATCCTTGACGAATCCCTCCGCCCGGTGGACCGTGTACTCCTCCGGATCCTTCACATCGATGGCCTCATAGCCGTGGTCGATGCGGGTGGTGGCGCGGAAGAAGACCGGCGTGCCCCATTTTTCGGAGAAATCGAAGGCCTCCTGGATCATTTCGTAGGCCTCAGCTACCGAGGAGGGATCGAAGACCGGCACCTTCGAGAACATGCCGAAGGTCCGGGTGTCCTGCTCGGTCTGGGAGGAAATGGGCCCGGGGTCGTCCGCGACCATGATCACCATTCCGCCTTTCACGCCGATATATTCCAGGCTCATGAGCGGGTCGGAGGCCACGTTAAGGCCCACCTGCTTCATGGTCACGAGGGCCCTCGCGCCCGCGTAGGCGGCGCCGGCGGCCACTTCCATGCCGGCCTTCTCGTTGACGGACCACTCCACGTAGATATTGCCCGGATTCCGCTTCGCGACGGTCTCCAGCACCTCCGTGGAGGGCGTTCCGGGATAGCCGGCCACCAGATCGACCCCGGCGGCGATGGCCCCGAGAGCGATGGCTTCATTTCCCATCAGGAATTCTTTGTGCATAGGTTCCTCTTTTCTTACATCAGCGGGGCGATGAACTTCATCAGGCTGCCCCGGATCTTTACGGAGAGCTTCTCGCGGCGGATGGTGTCGCGGGAGACCGTGCGGCATTTCTTCAGGGTCTCAAGATAATCCGCCTCTATCTCCGGGATGCAGGAGGTCTTGTAGAGATACGCCGCGCACTCGAAGTGGTGGTAGAGGCTCCGGTAATCCATGTTGATCGTGCCGACCACGGCCTTTTTGCCGTCGGCGATCACGACCTTCGCGTGGACGAAGCCCGGCGTGTACTCGTAGATCTTCACGCCGGCCTGGAGGAGATCCCGGTAGTGGGACTTCGCGAGGGCGTAGGCGCCCTTCTTGTCGGGAATGCCCGGCAGGATCAGCTTGACGTCCACGCCGCGCTGGGCCGCGTACGTCAGGGCCGTCTTCAGCTCGTCGTCGAGAATGAGGTACGGCGTCATGATGTGCACGTAATCCGTCGCGCGGTAGAGCATATCGATGTAGACGGTCTCGCCGACCCGCATGTCGTCCATCGGCGTGTCGCAGTAGGGCATCACATAGCCGTTCGCGCCGTCCGGGACGTAGCCTTCGTCGTCGAGGTAGGGCTCGTAGAGCGGGTGCTCCTCGTCGAGGTTCCACATCTGCAGGAACATCAGTGTCAGGCTCTTGGCCGCAGCGCCGCGCAGGCGGACCGCCGTGTCCTTCCAGTGGCCGAAGCGCTCGATCTGGTTGATGTACTCGTCAGCCAGGTTCACGCCGCCGGTGAAGGCGACCTTGCCGTCGATCGCCAGGATCTTCCGGTGGTCGCGGTAATTGTAGTGGGTGGAGAGCCGGGCGCGGATCGGCGCGAAGACCTTCGCGCGGATCTTGTGCTCTGCGAGAAGATCCGTGTAGCCGGTGGGCAGCTGGGAGATCTCGCAGAGTCCGTCGTACATGACGCGGACGTCCACGCCCTCCTTCGCCTTGCGGTGGAGGATCTGCAGGATCTCGCCCCACATGTAGCCCTCTTCAATAATAAAGTATTCGAGGAAAATGTATTTTTCCGCCTTGTCCAGCTCCTTCAGCATATCCTCGAAGAAAGCCTCGCCGGACGGGTAATACGTCGCTTCGGTGTTGTTGAAAATGGGGAAGCAGCCGCTCCGGTTGAGGTAGCGCGACAGGTCGTCGGTGCCGGAGCCGTCCCGCTTCAGCTCCTGCAGGACCGACCGGTCCTTGGGAATGGCTTTCTTCGTCGCCTCGACCTGCTCGTTCACGTTCTTCCGCAGCTTCCGGTAGCCGAGGGCGGTCCGGGAAAAAGCCAGGACCAGGGCGCCGGGGATCGGGAAGAGGGAGATGATCAGCAGCCAGGTGAGCTTCGCGGAGGAGTCCATCGGGCAGTTGAAGAGATAGATGACCATCGCCACGAGGAAGATGGCCCGGATCACCGCGAAATTCGGCAGATAGACCTCCAGCAGTACAAATCCGACGATATATGCGCTAAGCTGCAGCAGGATCAGCAGCAGGACCACCATGAAGCGGCTGAAGAGCAGGCCGAAGAAGCCCTTCTGCACGGGCTTGGCCAGGCGGTAGACACTGGTTTGTTTTCTCTTCGTATTTCTTGTACTCATGAGCATATCCTTTCGCGCGGTGATGCGGCAAATACAGTTTAGCATAAAGTGCCGGAAAGGGCAAACAGCAGTATCTCCCCCCGGACATCTCAGGGGCGGCCTCGCGAAAATTACAGCTCCTTATGATGAGAAGAGAGGCTCCTGCGTGTAAGAAGGAGGCCGCGGAAAAAGGGGCATCTTCACAGCCTGTGAACGACAGAGGGTGAAAATCCGAATATAATTGTGCTTAAGACAAGGGAGAAATGCGATGGGAAAAACGGGACATACGAATCTGCACCGCAATATCAGGAGTTTACGGAAGGCGAACGGGGAGTCGCAGCTGGAGCTGGCGCTGGCGATCGGCGTGTCGGGCTCCTCGACGATCTCCAACTACGAGGCAGGGAGGAACAATCCCGACCTGGACCTGTGCCTGCGGATCGCCGCCCACTACGGCGTGACGCTGGACGCGCTGGTGTACGGGGAGTTCGAGGGAGCCCTGCCCGAAGAGAGTGAGAAAGGAGAAAGAAAATGATGAAGCAGACAAAGAAAGCACCGGTCCTGGCGGCAGTTCTTCTGGCAGCGGTCCTGTGCGCGTGCGGGGGGAAGGGGGCGGCTCAGCAGGAGCCGCAGAGCATTTCCCGGGAAGAGACGGCCCCGACTGCGGC
>ONST01000236.1 GCA_900320575.1 uncultured Eubacteriales bacterium | reverse complement strand
TAGTATTCCGGGTTGTTGACGATGATGCCGATGCCCTTGCCGGTGTCCATGGAGGAGCCGCCGCCGATGGTGATCATGAAGTCCGCGCCGGAGGCCTTGTAGGCGTCAACGCCCTGCTGAACGTTCTCGATCGTGGGGTTCGGTTTGATATTGGTATAGACTTCGTATGCAACGCCGTTCTTCTCGAGAAGATCCGTCACCTTTGCGGTGACGCCGAACTTCACCAGGTCCGGATCGGAAGCCACAAAAGCCTTCTTGAAGCCCTTGGAAGCGATGATTCCGGGAATCTCATTGATGGCGCCATGCCCGTGGAAGGACATGCCGTTCAGTACGAAACGATTGACTGCCATGCGATACCTCCTGTAATGATGGGAAAATAGATGTATTCTGCGGTCCGGGGACCTCCAAGGATCCCGCCCGCTGTCTACTATTTTAAAAAATGCGGGAACCCCTGTCAAGGGACGTTCCCGCATACAGAACAACTCTTTCGCGCGTCAGGATCTTTTCCCCTCCGGCCCGTAATAGCTGAAGCAGAGCATCGTAATATCGTCGAACTGCTCCGCGTCCTCTGTGAAATCCAGAATGCCGTCCATCACGTCTTCGAGCGTTTCTTTCGGAGCCGCATCGCTTCTCCGGTTGAGCGCCGCCAGCATCCGGTCGGTGCCGAAGAGGACATTTTCCCGGTCCGTCGCCTCCGGAACGCCGTCCGTGTAGACGAAGAGGCTGTCTCCGGGGTTCATGTGGAACGAGTGCTGGCGGAAGGGAATGTCTTCGATCGCAGCGACCGCCGGAGAATGCCGGTATTTCACCAGCTCATAATCCCCGCCGCTTCTCCGCAGCGCCGGATGCTCGTGGCCCGCGTTGACTGCCAGGCCGTCTCCTGTCCGGATATCGAACACGGCCAGCCAGACCGTGACGAACATGCCCGCTTCATTTCCTTCCAGGAGCTGCTGATTGACGTGCTCCAGGGCCTCTCCCGGAGTCTCGCCGCTCTGGATCCGGGTCTTGATCATGATCCGGGAGATCATCATGAACAGCGCCGCCGGAATGCCCTTGCCGGACACGTCCGCGATGACCATGCACAGGTGGTTCGGATCCACGAGGAAGAAGTCGTAAAAATCGCCGCCTACTTCTCTCGCCGGCGTCATCGACGCGAAGAGATCGAATTCCTTCCGCTCCGGATAGGGCGGGAAAATGTGCGGCAGCTGGCTCTCCTGGATGTTGGTGGCCATCGAGAGCTCGGCCCCGATACGCTCCTTCTCCCCGGTGACCCGTTTCACCTCTTCCACGTACTGGATCGTCTTCGCGGAGATGTCCGCGAAGCACTCCGCAAGCGCTTCGACCTCGTCGCCGGTCCGGTAGGTGTCTTCCATGAGGAACTGCCGGTTCTCCGAGCTCAGGCCTCCCACCTGCTTCGTCATGGCCTCCAGCGGATGCACGATCCGGCGGCCGAGGATCCAGGCATTGGAAATGACGACAAAGACGATCAGGGACAGCAGAAGAATCAGTGTCTTCTGGGAATTGCTCATGCTGGCCCGGTAGGTGAGCGCCGCCTCGGTCTGGATCGCGCTGTGTTCCTGCAGCATCGCCTGCACGGACTCTTCGCTCTGCTCCCGGTCAACTACAGAAAGGACCGCCCAGCCTGTCGTGGGGATCGCGGCGCCGGACAGATAGTATTCCTTCCCGCCGATCGTCGCCAGCCGGACGTCCGCCTCGCCGTTCAGGGTATCCGTAACGTACGCTGCCAGCTCCTTCTCCGAAGACAGCCGCAGATCCTTGGCGAAGACCGAGGTCTGGACCTTGAATACGCCGTCGGTCACCGGAGAAATGATCACATGGCCGTCCTGATTGAGAATGACGGAAAACCGTCCCGGCTTCACGGAATCCTCGATCGCCTTCTCCAGCTCGTCCAGGAACAGATCCGCCCCGACGACCGCTGCCAGCTTCCCGTCAATATAGACCGGCCTCGAGCAGACGATGCCGATCCGGTCTGAGAATGTATCCTTCTCGATATCCGAAAAATACATCTTCCGGCTGCCCGCTGCGCCCGTATACCAGGGCCGGTAGCGCACCGGGATATTGGTGACGGAGCCGTCTTCGCGCACCTTGACCTCGGGACAGTTGTCCACCATGATCAGCACGCCCTCCGGCAGGGCTACCAGACAGGTGTTCAGGTGATCGACATTGTCCCACATGGTGATCATCTGGGGCACCATATTCCCCAGCAGCTCCACCCGGGCGGAGATCCGGGTCTCGGAGGGATCCACGCCCTCTTCCCAGACCAGCTGGGGCATCGTTTTCCCGGCGTCCTGAGCGCGGGGCGGGTAGACCGGGTAGGCGTCATGCGCCTCCGGACTGCTCAGCAGCGCTTCGGCGGAGTCCGCCAGAACGTCGACCTGGTTCTGGACGTCATTGAACATCTCGTCCGCGATCGAAGCCTGAAGGGAGGTCTCGCTCTGCAGCCCTTCCCGGATCACCGTCTGCATGGTCTCCTCGGAGATCCCGCGGATCGCCTCCTGCTGCCGGCCGTTCGTATCCTCCGACAGCTTCGCCAGCTGCCGGTACTGATAGAAGGTGATCAGAGAAAACGCTGCCACGATCAGGACCGCAGTCAGAAGAACGACGTTGAAAATCTTATGCTGAATTCCTCCGATTACGAGGTGTTTAAATTTCTTCATCTTACCGCTTATCCGCCTCCGCGGAATCTGCCGCAGGCGCCTTCAGGTTCCCTCTGCGGACGTGTTCTTTGATGATCGCGTCCGTCACTTCGAAAAGCGTCTCCGACCCCAGTCTCGTCATTGTCTGCCTGCCGTATACCTGATCCGCACCGACTCCGTGTTCCCGCCAGTCCCCTCCGTCATTGCTGTTGTTCAGAATGAGCGGCTGCAGGTTGTCCATCGCGTGCGCGAACCGGGACTCCGGAGTCTCCATCGCCTCAAATTCCTCGAAGATCCCGGCAAGCTCCGTCTTCTGGTCCTCCGGAAGAACGGAGAAAATGTGCTCCTTCGCCGCATCCTCCCGCTCTTTCTGGGACTTTTTGGCCTCCTCGTCGTAGGCGTAGGTGTCCCCCGCCTCGATCTCCACGATATCGTGGATCAGGCACATCAGCATCACCCGGGAGATATCCACGGGCTCGTTCGCGTATTCCCGGAGGAGATACGCCATGACCGCCATGTGCCAGGCGTGCTCGGCGTCATTTTCCCGCCTGCCGTGCCCGGACAGATGGGTCTGCCGCAGGATATTCTTCTCCTGGTCGATCAGCAGCGCAAAATCGAGCTGCTGTTTCAGTCGTTCCTCCATGTGGTTCTTCCTTCATCTTACGGAAAGAAACTCCCGGATCTCGTCCAGGCGTCTCTCCGCTTCGGCCCTTCCGGTCTCATAGACCCGCTGCAGTTCCTCCGGATCCTTCTCGGTCCGGCTGATCCCGAGCGCTTCCGGCGGGCGGATCACAAGGGCCCTGCCGTCGAGTTCCCGTTCACGGATCTCCTCCATCTGCCGGTTATACCGTCTGTGGCGAAGCGCCATCGCGCGCGGGATCTCCGGATACTTCCGGTAGCACAGCCGGAACAGCGGCAGGATCGGCGATTTCTTCTTCACATACGAAAGCGGCTGGGTGAGGATGATCACGTTCCGGTCATAGCCCAGGCGCTCCATAAAGCGGTAGGGGACCGCGCAGACGATCCCGCCGTCCAGCAGCTTCTTTCCGTCTGTCTCCACGATCCGGGAGACCAGCGGCATGGAAGCGGATGCCTGCATCCACTTCAGGTCCTTCTCTCCTCCGTCCGTGCAGCGGTGAAAGACCGGCATGCCGGTCTCCACATCGGTGGCGCCGATATAGAACTTCATCGGATTCGCCGCGAACGCCTCCCGGTCGAACACGTCCAGTTCTTCCGGCAGCATGCGGTAGCAGAAGTCCACTCCGTACAGATCCCCGGTCCGGAGAAGCGAGCGGACGCTCACATAGCGGGGATCCCGGCAGTATTTCTTATTGTACCGGATCCCGCGTCCGATCTGGCCGGATTTCACGTTGCAGCCGAACACGGCCCCGGCGGAAATGCCGGCTCCCGCGTCAAAGGTGATCTGATGTTCCATGAGGACGTCGATCACGCCGCAGGTGAACATTCCCCGCATGGCTCCGCCCTCCATGATCAGCGCTGATTTCAATTTTCGACCTCCAAGCTGATAAACCGCTTTAACCTTTTAATTATAGCACAGATCCGGACGGCTTGACAAACACTCCCTCATCCTTTATTGTTCAGGAGAGCAAACAAAAAGGAGTATTTTTATGAGCTGGTACCACGAAGCTGTATTTTACCATATCTACCCGCTGGGCGCTTTCGGCGCTCCTAAGACCAACGACGGCAAAGAGGCCGCGCCCCGCATCCGGCAGCTTTCCGGCTGGATCCCGCATCTTCGGAATATGGGCGTCACCGCCCTCTACCTCGGCCCGGTCTTTGAGTCCGCCGCCCACGGCTACGACACGATCGACTATTTCACGCCGGACCGGAGACTGGGAACGAAGGAGGACTTTTCTGCGGTCTTCCGGGAACTGCACGAGGCGGGCATCCGCATCGTGCTCGACGGCGTCTTCAATCACGTGAGCCGCAGATGTCCCCTTTATCTCGACGTGCTGGAGAAAGGAGACGCCTCCCCGTACCGCTGGTGGTTCTCCAACCTGCAGTTCGGTCCCGGAAATCCGCTCGGCGATCCAGTCACCTACGAAAGCTGGGGCGGGGACTGGAATCTCGTGAAGCTGAACCTCGCCCATCCGGACGTCCGCGCCTATCTGCTCTCCGCCGCGGAGAGCTGGCTCAGGGACTATGACATCGACGGGCTCCGCCTGGACACCGCGGACGTACTGAATCCGGAGCTCTTCCGCGATCTCAACCGGGCCTTAAAGGGACGGAAGGCGGATTTCTGGCTGATGGGCGAATTCATGAACTGCGCCAACTGCCAGGCGATGCAGCCGGATATGCTGGATTCCATCACCAATTACGAGTGCTGGAAGGGCATGTATTCCAGCTGCAACAGCCATAATCTCTTCGAGATTTCCTACGGGATCAACCGTCAGACGAATCCCCAGTGGGGCATGTATAAAGGAAAATACCTCTACAACTTCCTCGACAACCACGACCAGACGCGGATCGCCTCCATGCTGGCCGACAGGCGGTGCCTGAAGCCGCTCTACACCCTTCTTTTCGCGATGCCGGGCATTCCTTCTGTCTATTACGGCAGCGAGTGGGGCATGGAAGGGAAAAAAGGGACCGGCGCCGAGGCGGACTACCCGCTCCGGCCGGAGATGACAGAGGAAGCGATGCGCGCCGGAGACGCGGAGCTGATGGAGCATATCGCAGACCTTGCGGCGCTGCGGAAGAAGACAAAGGCCCTGACAAACGGCTCCTATACCAATGTCAAAGAGGGAAATGAACAGCTCCTCTTCGCGCGGGAATACGGGGGAGAGACCTGGCTGTGCGCCCTGAACATCGCGGACCATCCGGCCGTGATCGAGGCGGACTGGAAGGGATCGCACCTGTCCGTCCCGCTCGAGGCCTTCGGATCGCGGATCTTTCCGCTGTAAGACGTCTGAATAAAGAAAGAAGAAGGAAGACCCTGACATTTTCCAGGGTCTTCCTTTTCATTGCACGATATTCAGATCCCGGCCTCCTGTGCGTGCCGGCAGATATCCTTCAGGCAGCAGTGCGGGCAGTCCGGACGGCGCGCCACGCAGACTGCGCGGCCGTGGTGCACGAAGCGGTGGCACAGGTCGCTCCCCTCCTCCGGGGGAATGATCTTCCAGAGCTCTTTTTCCACCTTCGCCGGCTCTTTGATCCCGTCCACAAGTCCGATCAGATTGCAGAGGCGGATGCAGTGGGTGTCGGTGACGATGGCCGGCTTACCGAAAACATCCCCCATCACGAGGTTCGCGCTCTTCCTGCCGACGCCCGGAAGCGCGAGCAGCTCCTCAAAGGTCTCCGGCACCCGGTCGTCGTATTTCTCATGAAGCACCTTCATACAGGCAGAAATGTCCCTCGCCTTGCTGGGACCCAGCCCGCAGGGACGCACGATCTCCTCAATCTCCCCGACATCCGCCGCCGCGAGCGCCGCCACGGTGGGGAATTTCTCATAGAGCTTCGGCGTGACCATATCCACCCGGGCGTCGGTGCACTGGGCCGCGAGACGCACGCTCACAAGCAGCTGCCAGGCGTCCTGGTAGTCCAGCGTACACTCCGCCAGAGGGTATTCCTTTTTCAGGCGTTCAATGACCGCAAGGGCCAGCTCCTGCTTGTCCATATGCCGCTCCGTTTCCTTTTTCTGTCCGCGGGTCCGGCGCGCTCTTTATGCAGCTTCTGCGCAGACCCGTCCTTTTTGTTTTACGACTCCTGCCCGGTACGCGAACGCCCGGCCGTCTCCCGTTCCATATGCGGCGCATGCGCATTGCGTTCTCTCTTCAGCCTTCCCGCCGGAACAGGGATCTGCGAGAGCACGATGGCGCCGAACATCAGCGTGCAGCCGAAGATCTCCCTGGCGCTCAGGGTCTCCCCGAGCACGATCCAGCCGGAAATGGCGCTGAACACGCTCTCGAGGCACATCGCCAGCGAAGCGATCGTCGGATTGAGATCCTTCTGCCCCACGATCTGCAGGGTGTAGGCCACGCCGCTGCTCATGATGCCCGCATAGAGGATCGCGGGAACGGCGGCGCGTATGGCGGCCGGCTCTGGCTTCTCCAGTAAAAACATGCAGACCGTAGCGATCACCGACTGCGTCAGGAACTGCCACGCCGACAGGCGGATGCCGTCGGTGAGCTCCACGAAATGGCTGACGGAGAGGATCTGAAACGAGAAGAGGAACGCGCAAAGAAGCGTCCACAGATCTCCGGCTCCCAGGCCTTCCGATCCCTTCATGCACAGAAAATAGAGGCCCGTGACTCCCAGGATCACGCAGATCCAGAGCTTCTTCTCCGGCCGTTTGCCCAGGAAAATGGAGACCAGCGGCACAAAGACCACGTAAAGCGCGGTCAGAAAGCCGCTCTTCGCGGTGGTGGTATAGGCGATGCCGATCTGCTGGGCGGCGCTGGCCAGCGTGAGAAAGATGCCGCAGGTGATGCCGCCGCGGATGAGGAGCTTCCGCTCCTCCGGCGTCTGCGGTGCCCGCGTGCGGCCGGTCTTCTTCTTCTCCAGACGGTCCGCGCAGGCGATCACCGGGAGAAGAAAGGCCACTCCCACCCAGCTGCGTCCCGCGAGATAGGTAAAGGCGCCCACATGGTCCGCGCCGACGCTCTGGGCCACAAAGGCGGTCCCCCAGATGCACGCCGCGAGCATCAGGATCAGGGTGTGGGTGATCTCCGTTCGTTTTGCTGCTGTCATTTCTGAAAAAACCTCACTGGAAGATGTTCCGGTGTTTCATTATAATGAGAAGAGCAAAGCGAAGTCAAGGAGGAAGCTCATGGAACGGATACTCGTCTGCTCGGATATTCACCGGAATCTTACGAACTTTCAGAGTGCGCTGGAGGAGGCGGATCGCCCGGACCGGATCCTTCTCCTCGGGGATCTCGAGCGGGATCCGGAGGAATTCCGGTGCCTTGCGGGGATGATCCCCTGCGTGATCGTCCGGGGCAACTGCGACCGCGTCTTTGGGGATGCTCTGCCGGAAAATGCGGTATTCACGCTTCCCGGCCATACCTTTTTCCTGACCCACGGCCACCGGTACGGCGTCCGCGGCGGCAGCTATGCCGCCCTCTTTGCCGAAGCGCAGAAACGCGGCGCGGACATCGCCCTCTTCGGCCATATCCACCGCCGCGTGGAGGAGCGCGCAGGAGGCGTCCTCCTGCTCAACCCCGGCGCCTTAAAGGACGGCCCCTCCGGCCGCTCCTTCCTTCTGCTGACCCTCCGTGACGACGGAGGCGTGGAGACGGAATTCCGGAGGCTCTGAAACAAGACGCAGGTATTCCGGCCTCTATCTCCGCTGCGGAAGGCTCCGGATCCGCGCAAGATCGGTCTCCAGCTCCGCAAGCTGCGAGCGCAGTGTCCCGTTGATCCGGTGCAGGTGCGCTTTTTTCTTCGGATCCTTCTCCATGCGCTCTGCCTTCTCCGAGCGATCCGCCTGCTTCTGCAGGACCCCGAAGATCCGGGAAGCGGTCCGCCGGAGCACGGCCGGCGTCTCTCCCGGGGTACGGCACAGGTACACAAGGCACCGGAAGGCGCCCTCCTTCCCGCTGTCGTGAAGCCCGTAGATCGGCTCCTCCCCGTACCTTCTTCGGTGATCCGGATAGAACTCCTCCATAAAATACCGCCGCAGGACCGCTTCGGCATCCTCCGCAGTGACGGGGGCGTCTTCCTCTTCCGTCAGTCCCTCCGCGAGAAAGACCAGGTTCTCCGCAAGCTCCCGCTCTCCGAAGAGCGCCGCGAGGAACCGCTCCAGCTTTCCCGTCAGGTCGTCCCGGAAGAGGCCGCCTCCGCTTACAAGGAGGCAGTTATCCGGGTCCGGCTTCACGGTCCGGTACTTCCGGTTGTCCCAGACGCCGCCGTCGTAGACGACGCCCGGCGCGTCCGGCGAATACCGTCCGAACAGGCATCCCACGGCCCAGGAGAGGAAATTCCGGGAAAGATCCCCCCGGGTAAGCATCCGCCCGCTCCCCGGAAGAGGCGCCTCTCCCGCTCCGCAGATCCGGTGCGCCGCGACCTCCGCTTCCTCTACGAAGGGCGAAAGCGCCTGTTCCATCCCGCATGCGCCGATGAACAGGCGATTGATCTCCTCCTCCGTCCTGCGAAGACGCAGAAAACGGGCGTGGCACTCCCGCCGCAGCTCCCGGTACGCCTCCGGCAGGCTCTGCTCTCCGGTCAGAAAGAGCGGATCCGCTCGGAAATCCCGCGACTGCTCGAAAAGCGCCGCGTCCTCCCGCAGAAGGGCTTCCCGCTCGCGGAAAAGGCGGCCCGCCTCCTCCCGTTCCGGCAGAGAAAGCCCGGGAACGACGGTCTGAAGCTCCGCCTCTTCTCCCCCGGAAAGACCGGGATCCGGCACTCTCCGGAGCGTCCGGTACGCTTTGGACGTAAGATAAGCCAAAATCCAGAGTTCCGCCGGGTCCTCCGCACGCAGCTCCGCGCCGCGCTCCGGCAGCGCGAACTGCCGCAGCGTCTTCATGGAAGCGTATTTCCGGCAGAGCTCCTCCGGCAGATAATAGGCGCAGACCATTCCCGGCAGATCGTAAAACTGCTTCTGCGACACGGAAAAAGCATTCCGGCCGCCGAAGAGAAGCCGCTCCTTCTCCTCCGGGGTCCTTCCCCCGGTGAGATCGAACCAGTCTCCCCGCCGGTCTCCCGGCGCGCGCATCCGCTGTACAAAGGCCAGCGCAGCAATGCGGTCGCTGACCGGGTCTCCGAAAGAATCCTCTCCCAGATCCCAGCATTCCGTGATCTCCCTCTGGAGAAGGAGCTTCCGCGGCTCTTCAAGCGCAGGGTGGAGCAGAAGCTCTCTTATGGTCACCAGGGCCAGATATCCTCCGGGCCTGGCCAGCTCCGCCGCTCTTGCCGCAGCCGCCGCGCCGATCTCCTGCCCGCACTGCGGATCCTGTTCCGGAAAAGCTGCAGACAGAGCCGTTCCCTCCCGCTCAGGGAGAAGGAGCGGAGGACAGGACAGAACGGCGTCAAAGCGGCCGCTCAAGATCTCCGCGGCCCGCACAAGGGGCCGCACCGTATCCTGTACCAGCCGCTGATGGTACTGGGCGAAGAGATCCCCGGTGAATTCGCTCCCGATTTCCGTGAGACGCGCCGTCAGCTCCGGAGGGATCTTCTCCCGGATCCGGATCAGACTTCCCAGCTGCTCCCCAGCCCGGAGATCCAGAAGGAGAGACTGCAGGGAAGCTGCGAGGGCCTCATTTTCTCCGCAGATAAAGGCCTTCAGCTCCTCCGTCACTTCCCCTTTCGCCCGGTAAGACAGCAGATTGGGACGGATCCCGCTCTCAAGCAGGCCCGGAGAGATCCGGGCCGTTTTCATCATCAGCGTAAAATACGCCGCCCCCGCGGCCTGGGGATCCGTATCGAGGCCGAAGAGATTCCGCTCCAGGATGTACCGGGCCGCCTCCTCCGGCCGGAAGCCCCGGTCTTCATACTCCGCAAGGAG
The DNA here is from genome assembly GCA_900320575.1 of uncultured Eubacteriales bacterium. Taxonomy (GTDB): domain Bacteria; phylum Bacillota; class Clostridia; order Lachnospirales; family Lachnospiraceae; genus Chordicoccus. Next base: position 3,756 of record ONST01000236.1, on the reverse strand, counting down.
CAGGTCGAAAGCGCATCCGAGAAATTCCCCGGTAAACATCCAGGGATCGAGAACGGTCAGCTCCCGCAGGTCCTCCGCCTCACAGACCGCCCGCCCGAGGGACTTCTTTACAAGGAGCCGCACGAGCCTCTCCGGCGGAAGGGGCCGCTCCGCTTCCCGAAGGTCTCCGAGGGCTGCCTCCGCCTGTCCCGCACGGACCTCTTCGATCCGTCCGGACCGGTAATACCGGTACAGGAGGCCCACGCCGCCGGTCAGAAGATCCTCCTCCGGAATATCCTTCACCAGATGCGAGACGACGCCTCCGCGGTCGGTGATCCTGAGCGCGGCCAGGCGCTCTTCCTGCTCCTTCGGCCCGTCGAAGAGCCCCGGGAGGGCGATGTGCAGCTTCCGCCCGAGCCGGATCAGCAGATAGACGAAGAGCGAATCCGTCTCCTCCGCTGCCATAAGTCTGCGGATCTCCGTTTCTTCTTTATGTGAATAGCGCAGTCCCCCCGAAAAGGGATTCCGGACGAGATCCGGCAGCGCTTCCTCCGGATCCGACGAAGACAGGATCCGCCCTCCCGCAGGCAGAAGGCCGGCGATCTCCATATACCGGATCGCCGCCAGACGGAGAAACCAGGCGTCGGCCGCCTCCGCAGCCTCCTGCGCCGGGATCCCCGCGGCTTCTCCCGCCGCGCGGAAATCTGCGTGCAGCTTCCGTCCGGCCCAGACGGCGAAATTTCTGATCACAGCTCTGTTCAAATGATTGCCTCCTGTAACCGGATCGCCGCATCTGCTGCGATCCGCCCGGACTTACACACTGTATTTCTCAGCGTACTGCGCGTAGAGCGCATCGAAATCACCGGAATGCTGCTCCTTGAGAGAGTGCGAGTAGTCGTGCAGCTGGAATTCGTTCTGGCTGAGTTCGATCAGGGCGATCGCGATATTGGAACAGTGATCGGCCACGCGCTCGAAATCGGTCAGCAGATCCTCGAAAATGAAGCCGACCTCGTACGTGCAGACACCGTTCTGGAGCCGCTCGACATGGCGGAGCTTCAGCTCGTCGCACAGGACGTCGATGTGTTCCTCGAGCGGCTCGACGCGGCGGGCCTTCTCCAGGTCGTCTTCCATAAAGGCCTGGAACGAGAGTTCGAGGATCTCCTTCACGGCCTCCGTCAGAACTTCCATCTCGGCCTTGCCGTATTCCGTAAATGCGATCTTCTTCGCGTACTTTTCCTGCGCGATCTCGCTGACATTCTCCGCATGGTCACTGATGCGCTCAATATCGCTGAGCGTATGAAGGAATTCGGACACGCGTCCGCTTTCGGCAGGGTTCAGCTCCGAGCGGTTCAGCTTCATCAGATAAGTGCCGATCTTGTCTTCGTAACGGTCAACGAGATCTTCGTCCTGATCCACGCTCTTCGCCCCTTCTTCATTGTACTCGGAGAGGAGGGAAATCGCCGTGCACATACTCGCATAGGTCTTCTTCGCCATGGCGTTCATGGTCAGGCGGGTCTGCTCGACAGCCAGCCCCGGATGGAGAAGAAAGCGCTCGTCCAGACGGTCGAAATCCGCGTTCGCCTCGCGCTCCTCGCTGCTCTCGTGAATGAGCCGGCAGAGCAGCTTCTCGATCTTTCCGCCTAAGGGCAGCAGCGCCAGGGCGCAGGCCACACGGAAAACGGTGTTCACCGCTGCCGTATTCACCGGATTCATGAGCATGTCCTTAAGGCCGAAACCGATCAGCAGATCGCCGATATAATACACAGCCAGTGACAGAAGGGCAGCCAGAATCTGGACGATCAGATACGACCAGGCCGTCCTTCGGCCGCCCGTGCGCGCTCCGATCGCAGAGAGCAGCACGGGGACCGCCGCTCCGATCCCGATACCGAGGAGGAGTGGAAATGCCTCTGCGAACCGGATCGCGCCGGTAACGGAGAGCGCCTGCAGAATACCGACTGACGCGGATGCGCTCTGCAGAACCGCCGTAAACAGCGCGCCTGCGAGGATGCCGAGAAGCGGGTTGGAAAAGGCCGTCATGAAACGGATGAAGGCGGGGCTGTCCTTAAGCGGAGAGACCGCTCCGCTCATCGCCTGCATGCCGAACATCAGCACCGCGAAGCCGAGCAGGATATCGCCGAGATGATGCATGGAAGGCTTTTTGGAGCCCATGCGCAATAAAGTTCCGACGACGGCAACGATCGCACTGATCGAGGCGGTCGACAGAAGCGCAGCCAGGCTGCCGCCGGATTCCATGTAGGACAGGCAGATGATCCAGCCGGTAATGCTGGTGCCGATCACCGCGCCCAGAATGACCGAGATGGCCTGACGGACCTTCATCATGCCGGAGTTCACGAAGCCGACCACCATGACCGAGGTGGCGGAAGAGGACTGGATCACCGCGGTAACGCCGGCCCCCAGCAGCAGGCCCTTCAGCGGCGAGCTCGTGAGCCGGTAGAGGATCGTTTCCAGTTTACTGCCCGCGACCCGCTTCAGCCCGTCGCCCATCAGAGACATGCCGAAGAGAAACAGTGCCACGCCTCCCAGAAGCGCCAGAATATTGGAGATGCCCATCTTTCTTACATCCTTTCCTTCCCGTATTTCGCGTCATATGCACTAAGGAGGTTTATTGACAGGAATGTGCCGTTTTGTTAACATGAAGGCGTGCACAGCACACTCCAAATGGGCGCCGTTCTCCGGCGTCCGCCGGAAAGCCGCCACCCCTCATAGGCGGCTTTCTTTTTCGTTTCTAACAGTGTATCATATTTCCGCCGCGGCCGGACAGAAAAAATGCTCTCCCGCCTTCTTCCGCGCCGTTTTTCCGGACAGATTTTCATTTTCTCAGCAGAAAAGCCGGTTCCGGACTGCATAAACGCAGCCCGGGACCGGCTTTATTCCCATTCTCTTTTCCGCACCTCCAGCACCCCTTCCCGGGGATTCTCAAAAAGGAAGGCCGTCCGTGCGGCCTCTGCCGCCTTCCGCTCCGCCTCATCCGGGGGCAGATACCGGTCGCAGCGGTAATAGCAGTATGCCCCGCAGAAAATATCCCCGGCAAAGAGCCGCTTATCTGCCGCCAGCTCCGCGGGCAGATGTTCGTCCGGCAAAAGCACCGAAGCAGCAAAGGCGCGGAGCTCTTCTGCCCCTGAATTCCCTGTATCCGCACCCAGGATGATCTCCGCTCCGTTCTCCGCCGCCGCACGTATCCAGGGAAGCGTCAGATCCGGCAGATCCCCGTCGAAAAAACAGAATTCTCCGGCGCGCCAGACCCCCGGAGCCGCCTGTTTTTCCGTCCGCACTGCAGCCGCCCCGCTGACAGCGTAAAGCTCCCTGCCCGTCCGGTCCGCAATAAGGCTCCTGATCCCTGCCTCCGCGCCCCGCGGCGCATAGTCCATGACACGGATGTGATAGGTATTTTCCAGCTCGTCCCGCAGAAGCCGCCCGACGGCGTCCTCCCCGATACAGGTGATGAGGATCGCGTCTCCGCCCAGCAGCGCATAGGTTATGGCCGCGCCGGCGGCGCGTCCCCCGATCTGTTTGGAGAACTGCACGGCCTGCACCTTCTGTCCGGTTTCCGGACGGCCTTCCAGACGGTAGACCGCCGTCAGATTCGTCTCCCCTGCAAAGATACCGCTCATATTCCGCTCCTCATCTCCCCGGCGGAAGCTGTCTCGCAACCGCAGGATATGCCTGCCCCATCATAACATATTTCCGCCCGTTTTCCCAGAACCGTTTCGCGGCTTCCTGCCGGAAGAACAGGGATTCCGCCATACTCGGAAAAGG
>ONST01000237.1 GCA_900320575.1 uncultured Eubacteriales bacterium | reverse complement strand
CTGCGGTGACGAACTGGGATTTGAGGCTCCGAAGCTCCTCTGCCTGCTTTGTAAGCTCCTGTACGGTTACGGTAAATTCTGCCATGACGTTTCCTCCTCGTTTTCTGTCAGGTGTTTTTCTTTTGATGATTTGAGTATAACACGATCAAACTGCACTTTTGTATTTTCTGATGAATGACCGTTTTTATCGGACGAACGGCATCTTCTGCCGCGTTCAGCCGCCGTAATCCCGCTGCTGGGCCGCCTGGAGCGCCTGCATGTCGGCGTCCCGGACCCGTTTCGCGGACCGGCGGATGGACTCCGCCACTTCGTCCAGTTCCTTCGCGGAATTGATGATCTTGTCCTTCAGGGAATTGCCCTTCGCCAGATACTTCTGGGCGTTCTCACCGGTCCAGTTCGCGGAAATGTCCTGCAGCGTCCCGGCGTATTTCTGATTGGCCAGCGTCCGGAGAGACTGGGCCTTCTCGTTCAGGTCGTTCGCGTAGTTGACGGCCTGTGTGTAATTCAGCATAATCTCCTGTTCTGTCATCTCACTCACCTCATTCGATCACGTTGTCCAGGAGCTGCTGCGCGGCGGCTTCATTTTCCGACTCCGCCTGTACGTAGACGCCTGCCATCTCCCGGAGCTTCACCGGCTGTCCCTTCAGGGAATTCACCGTCTGCCGGATGCTCTCCTGCTGTTCCTCGAATTTCGCGCGGAGGGTCTCCGCGGCCTCGCCTTCCCAGTAGACCTTCGTGCGGTCCATGAGCTGCTTCAGGCGGTAAAACTTCTGCTCCAGCTGTCTGATCTGGGGTTCGGTATCCTGCGCGATGCGGAGCAGTTCCTCATTGGATACCTGGATCCTGCTGTTATCTGCCATGATTTGTTCTCCTTCTTCTTGAAAATGCCTGCGGCGCTGTTCAGATCTTCAGGGAATTGATCATTCCCTCCACATCGCGTTCACAGTTCCCGTACTCCCGGCTGGCTTCCCTGAGATCCTTCAGGATCCCGTCCATATTTCCGATGAGGACCTCCATGTTCTCCGCATCCTCGGCGACCGTGGCCATGAAGACCTCGTGGGCGCCGCCCAGCCAGCGGCTGTTCAGCTGTCCCAGAGAGCCCTGGATATTCTTGTTCAGGTTCCGGATCTCCCCGAGGGTCGTCTCAAATTCTCCGATATCCCGTGCAAAATAGTCGAGATCGTTTGCAAGCTCTGCCATCTTTCTCTCCTTCCTCTCCGCATAAGAAGCTGCGGTCCTTCTCAGTCTTTTTTGTCCTCTTCGGTATCTTCGTCCGCTTCTTCGGCGGCTTCTGTCTCTTCTTCTGTCTGAGCACTCTCTTCCGTGAGCGCCGGAGCCCGGAAATCGTCGTCGGTGTGGTTGATCCGGTAAAGGGTGATCCCCTCCCAGATGATCGCCGCCAGCAGCAGGGCGATCAGCACGCACAGGGCGATGGTTAGGCCCGTTTTCTTCTTCGGCTCCCCGTCCGGCACCTCACGGATGTCCTCGCGGGTGCTCTTTCCGCCGGCGTCGAGGGTGTTTTTCCGGAACTTGATGTCCGGCCCGTCTGCTTTCCGGGGCGCGCTGCCCGGACGGATCTGGCCGGCTGCGCCTCCCGGCGCTCCGTAAGGCCTGCCTCCGTAAGCCTGTCCCTGGGCAGGATTTCCGCCGTAGGGCTGTCCCTGCGGGCTGCCCTGTGCCGGTCTGCCGTACATCTGCCCGCCGTAGGCCGGGCCTCCGTAGTACTGTCCCTGCGGACCGCCCTGCACCGGGCCTCCATAGGGCTGGCCCTGCGGGTTCCCGTACGCCGGGCCGCCGCTGTACCGGCCCTCCTGACCGCCGTAAGCCGGGCCTCCATAGGGCTGCTGGCCCTGCGGGTTCCCGTACGCCGGGCCGCCGTACATCTGCCCGCCGTAGGCCTGTCCTCCATAGGACTGTCCCTGCGGATTTCCGTACATTGGCCCGCCCGGAGCGCCATAGGGCTGTTCCGGAGCTGCCGCGCCGCCTGGGGGCTGACTGCCGGGATCCTGCGCCGGAGCTGCCGCTCCTCCGTAGTTCTGTACCTGCACCGGACGGCCGCCGTAGAAGCTGCTTTCTTTCTTCGGTTCCGGGGCTGCTTCCGGCTGTGCCGCCGCAAAGCCTTCCGGGGAAAATGCCGCATCTTCCGCTCCGGGGATCTGCTCCGGCTCTGCCGGGGATCCCGTCTCCGGGAAGATCTCCGGCTCTTCCGGAAGTCCGATCGCAGGCAGCTCCTCCTTCCGGAAGGTCTCCGGTGCTGCGGAAAGCGCCGCCTCCGGAAATACCTCCGGCTCTGCGGGGATCTCCGGCTCTTCGAAGGTCTCTTCCGCCGCCCCGCTCTCCGGGGAGAAGGGCTCCTCCCTTGCGGGCGCCGCCTCCGGGAAGAAGGCTCCGAACACCGGTTCCGGGACCGCTTCGAACGCGGCGTCCTGCGGGATCCCGGGTTCTTCCGGAAGATCTTCTTCCGGGAACGCTTCCGGTCCCGCGGCAGCTTCCGGAAGACCGCTCTCTGCCGCAGCGAAGCTTTCCGAAGGCGGAAGCGCCTCTCCCTCCGAGAAGAAGGCCGCCGCTTCCTCGTCCCTTCCGGATAGCATCCGTCCCTTCATCTGGGCCGGCTGCGCTTCCGGGGAAGCGTTGTAGACAAAGGTCCCGCCGATGTGGGTCTCGGGCGTTCCCCCGTATTCGATCGGATTTCCTGCCGGTCCCGCCGGGCCGCCCGGAAGCGGTTCCACGGGCATCCCGCAGTTCGTACAGAATCTCGCGCCTTCCTCCAGGGGGCTTCCGCAGTGCTCACAAAACATGTTCGTTCCTCCATTTTCTTCATCCGCGTCCGGATGGTGAACGGCGCCG
>ONST01000239.1 GCA_900320575.1 uncultured Eubacteriales bacterium | reverse complement strand
CTCGTCGGTTTCTATCCGGTCGAGGCCGGTATCACCGCAGGTCTGTGCATGTCCAACATGGGCGGGACCGGCGACGTGGCGGTGCTCTCCGCTGCCGACCGCATGGAGCTGATGCCCTTCGCGCAGATCTCCTCCCGTCTGGGCGGCGCGATCATCCTGCTGCTCGGATCCCTGATGCTCTCCACCCTGGGCGGACTGCTCTGATTCCGGAACATCACTGAATAAGAAGAACGCGCCGCATCAAAGCGGCGCGTTTCTTTCTGCCCGGATCTTTCATCCGTTCCTTATTCTGATTCCTCTTCTTCGTCTTCCGGATCGGCGTCCTCTTCCGAGTCCTCCTCTGATTCTTCCTCCTCTTCGGAGTCCTCCTCTGTCTCTTCTTCCTCTTCGCTCTCCGGTTCACTCTCCGGCTCCTCCGGCGAAGCGGCGGCCGCGGGAGCTGCGGTCTCGATCACATTTCCGTCGCTGTCGTAGATCGCCCTTCCGACCTCGTCGTCCTCGCCGAACAGCACACCGTAGAAATCCGTGCTCAGTACGCTCTTCGAGAAGGTCCGCTTGTTCTTCACGATCGAGTTGATCTCGTCGATATAGTCCTCGTCCTCCTCATAGCCGTCGTTGGGATAGAACTCGTCATCGTCGCCGTCGTATTTTCCGCGCTCGGTGACCCAGCTCTTGTTGTTCCAGAAGACCAGCGGATCCTGATCCGAGAACACGTCCCGTCCGACCATCAGTCTCGAGTCGTACTCCAGACCGAAGAGATTGGACAGCGTCGGCAGGATATCGAGCGAATAGGTCGGCGTGTCGATCTCGCAGGCCATGTCCTTATGCTCATGCTCGAGGCAGCCGGACCAGATGATCAGCGAGTTGCGGTCACGGCCCCAGTCGCCCTCGTAGTCCTCCTGATAGAGGTCCGCGATGTAATTCTCGTCATTTCCCCAGTTGTCGGACTTCGCCAGACCGTAGGGATAGTGGTCCGCGGTCATGCAGATCACGGTGTCGTCCGCGATCCCGGCGTCCTCCAGCATTTCGATCATCGTTTCCAGCGCGAATTCCAGTTCCACCTGATAGCAGAGGAAGTACTTGGTCTTCTCCGCGTACTTGTCTCCGACGATGCTGTCCACGTAATCGTAGTTGCGGGACACGCGGGAGTGCTCCTCCTTGTAGGGAGCATGGCCGCTGATGGACATGTAATAGACGCTGAAGGGCTGCTTGTCGATATAATTCTCCAGCGTCCGCTCGAAGCACGGCCCGTCGTCCACCCACAGGCCCGTGATATCGTCCAGGTTCTGGCCGTAGGCCAGGAAGGACTCGTACCCGAGGTTCTCGTGGGTCTGGTTGCGGTCGTAGTAATCATAGGTGCCGTTGTGGTAGGCCGCGTTGTAGTAGTCCTGCCGCTGCAGCTGGTTGCCCATTGTAAAATAGTTGTTGTTGCCGATGGTCTGCAGCATCGTCTCAACGCCGCTCTGCGGCGCGAGGCCGAACAGCATCGAGAACTCGCCCGTGGAGGTGCTTCCTCCCCATGCCGGCTGATAGTAATCCGAGAAATAGAACCCGTTGTGAGTCATCCGGTACAGGGTCGGCGTCAGCTCCGGATCGATGACCGCGTCGGAAAAGGCCTCCGCGCAGATCAGGATCAGGTTCTTGCCGGCGAAAAGCCCGGTATACTCATTTTTATTGGACGGATCGAGAGAAGAGACGTAGGACGCGATATCCCGGACTGTCTCGTCGTCCGCGTTCTCTGCGAGATCCTCGAAGTCGATGTCCATCTCATTGTAGCCGGTGATCGGCGTCGGAGTCGGCGTCGCGTCCGGGTGCTGCGTCACCGCCGGTCCCTCCGTGGGGGCCGGCGTCGGAGAAGTCTTCTCGCTCTTCTTCACGTCAAAGCCGCTGGCGGCAGCCTTGTTTCCGAACAGGCTGTACTTGACGGAAAGCCGCGTTCCGGTCACCATACCGAAGGTGCGGACCGCCTTGTCGTAGGTATATTCCGACTTGTAATCTGCCCTGAACTTCCCGTGTCCCGCGAAAATGCCGAACAGCGCGTTGAGCACAAGACCCGCCACCACGAGAAGCGCCACGAAGCGCACGTGGAAGCGCCGCGCCGGCAGATACTTCTTTCCGAAGATGATATAGAGGACCACCGGTCCGCAGAAGAGAATGATCTTCGGGATCCCGGTCAGAATGGCGTGCACCGCCATGTCACCGAAACCGTTGGCCACGTCTCCGCCGGCCGCTCCGATATCTCCGAGCGTAAAGAAGATCTTGAAGGTATCGAAGAGCATGCTCTGCGCCGTGAAATAGACCGCCGTCACCGCCATCACCGCGATGGAAATGATGCGGTTCACCTTCTTCGAAAAGGCGCAGGTGAGGCCGGAAAGCATGAGTCCGACGGCGATGGAGAAGAAGAACGGGTAGAAAAAGCCCCGGAACTTCGCCGGCGTCAGGATCCGCAGCATCAGCTCATCATAGAGAAGCAGCACCGGGAATACGGCAAGATGCAGGAACCGCATCCAGGACGGCTGCCGGGACGCGCGCCTTGCGCGGCCCTTTCCGGCGCTCCGCCCTCTTCCGGAGGCGCTGCCGCCGCTTCTGCCCGCACTGCTCCGGTTCTTTCCGGAAGATATGTTTCCTGTCTTCTTCTGCGCTTTTGCGCGTTCCTCTTTTGTCTCTGCCCGCCGGTCGCGGCCTCCGGAAGAGGTGCGCTGACGCGCCTTCCACTCCCGGTCATTTCCTCCTGACACCAGATCCACCAATTCCCCGCTTTTCCTGACTGCCACGGTCTGCTTCCTCCCCTGAAGCTGTTCAACATGTATAACCGATTCGCGGAAAACGGGATCAGACTTTCCGATCAGCCTGATCCCGAACTCCGCAATTTAGCATATCTCAATTTTCATAGACGGTCAATGTAAAAATTACCGTTTTGCTTCCTCCAAAGTGACCCCCATTTCGTCAAAAACACCCTTCACCCAGTTGTAGGTCTCGAGGATGGCCTCCTTCTCGGTCAGCACGAACTTCCGGGTGTCGCTGTTGTACTCTTCGACATAGCCTTTCAGTTCCTCCGCGTCCTTTGCCGCGTTTCCGTTGATGGTCACCGTCTCTCCCTCGATCACCACCTCAATGGTGTCCGGGATCTCCTGAGCGGCCCCCTGTTCCTGGGATCCGCTCTCCGCAGGAGCCTCGGACTGCACGGCCGCCTGTCCGCTGCCTGTGCCGTTTCCGTTTCCTGCGCCCAGGCCAAACCCCTGGCCGCCGAGGAAATAAACGAGCGCCGCTGCCACCACGCCGACTCCGACCACGTTCCGGGTTACGTTGCTTCTTCTGTCCGCCATTTCTTATTCCTCCAGTACCTGATAGTAAAAGTTGCTGTATTCCGTTTCACGGAAGCTCCGCAGAGCCTCCTTGATAATTTCCGACTCTTCCTTGTGCAGGATCTTGTCACTGTCGCAGTGAAAGACCGCATACACCGGCACCTCCGGATCCGTCTCCGAGAGGATCGAACGAAGGATCGACGTAAGCTGCGTCCGCGTGTACTCCTGCCGGTCCGATCCCATGAGGAACGTGCCCCGCTCCGCATCCTCCGGCCCCGCGTAAACGCTCAGGTAGTGCTTCGCCTGCGCTTTCGCGCCGCCCTCACCCGCCTGTTCTTCCGCCGTATTGCGGATCGTCACCAGTACCGCCCGGGACTCGAAGGCCTTCCCGGTCTCCTCCAGATCCTTCCGCTTCTCCAGCTCCTCCGTGAGAGACCGCACCTGTTCTTCCAGCTCCGCGATCCGTCCCTCGTCCGTCAGCTCCTCCACTTCCGTCTCCAGGGCCTCGATCTTCTCCCGGGACTCCTCCCGGGCGTCCGCGTTCGTCTTCTCGCTCTGCATGCCCGAGAGCATGACCACGAAGAGGATCACGAAGAGGACGTCGAGAAGAGGCGTGAGGTTGATCTCCCCGTCGGTCCGTCTCCGCCGCCTCATGCACTGCCTCCGGCAGAAATGTCCTTCTCTTCGCGGTAATTGTTCCGGAAACGGTCGATGCCGTCGTCAATATAGTCGAGGAAGAAGGATCCGACTCCCACGTCCGCCACCTTGAATAAAATGGCGGCGATCAGTCCCAGGACTGTTGACGAGAGCGCGAAGCGCACGCCCTCATAGAGGCTCATGCTGCTGCTCCAGTCCTGGTTGGAATTGAGGGCGATATAGAGGCCCGCCACGGTCCCGAGGATCCCGAGGAGCGGAAAGATCTGGATCGCCATCGAGTACGCGGAGAAGAAGACGTTCTGCTTCTGATAGTCGTCGCACAGCTCGTCGAAGGCGTTCCAGTCGCGGCTGATCGTCGTCGCGTAGGTCGTCCGGTACTGCTTCGCCTCTCCCTTTTCGACCCGGGTCGTCTTCTTCACCGTCGTGCGGTTGAGGCCGTCCACCCTTCTGCGCAGGGCCGTTGCGTGAGCGCAATTGTAGACCAGGAGCGCGAGCTCCAGCACGGCCGCGATCACGATCAGGGGATTCAATATTATGTTCAGAATTCTGCAAATAATGAGCATCGGCAGATCTCCCGCAAAGAAGCGCGTACCAGTAATCTCTCTTCTATTTACTATACTCTCTGCGCCCGGAAAGCACAATGAAATATCCGGAAAAGCTCACGAAGAGAAAGCACTCTGTCATTATGTACGTTCCAGCAGATCCAGGATCATCTGATTCATCTTTTCATAGG
>ONST01000240.1 GCA_900320575.1 uncultured Eubacteriales bacterium | reverse complement strand
TCTCCAGTTCCGAATTGGCCGCCAGAATAAGGAGGCCCATGAGCACGAAGCTGATCAGGATCGCCGCCGTATAGGGGATCGGCGCAGCCCCCTTCCGCATGTATCCCAGATAGAGCGCCAGAAGGAAGAGCGCGATCACACCGATGAACAGCAGCGTAAAGATAACGCCTCCCGCCTTCAGGGCCCCGCTGTAATCGGAGAGATCCATCCAGTAGGTGATCGAGTCCGCCGCATCCGCATATTTTCCGCCGACACGGCAGATCTTGCCCAGCTCGCCGACACTGATGGCGCCGTCCTTAAAGGTCTTCATGAAACCGATCACGTCCCGGTAGAAGGTCTTCGCCTTGACGTCGATCCCCTCCCGGTCCAGACGGTCCTGCAGATCGTCCATGTCATCCTTGTACTCCTCAAGTTCCTCGATCATCTGCCGGGCGGACCGCTTCAGATCCCTGCGGTCCGAGCTGTCGCCGACGGTCGCCCAGCCGGTCAGAAAGAGAATAAAGGACAGCACGAGAAGTACTCCGGCTACGACCTGCCGGAGCGTTACATTCGGGTTCAGCTTGACGTGATTCATTTTTGTAGGCATAGCCTGCTCCTTCCTAATTCCGCTCTGTGCCGCAGAGCTGGCAGTAATTCCGATGCGTCTCGTTCAGAACGCCGCAGTCCGGACAGACCCACTCGCTGCCGGGGAGCGGTTCCCGGAACAGCAGGTTCATTTCCTGATCCGAGCGGTCCACCGCCTGCGGGCCCCGGGTGACCGTGCGGCCCATAGAGGTCTTGTAACCGCTCATGGTCCCGGTCTTTCCCGCCGCAGTGCCGCCTGTTCCCGGCGCTTTGCCGCTGCTTCCTGCCGGTTTCCCGCCGGTGCCGCCCGCAGGGGGAACTGTCCTGCCGCCGGTGCCCGGGGTGCTGCCCGTTCCGGTCCCGGAGGGCGGAAGCGGGACGCTGCCGGAGGATTTTCCTCCGCCGAAGGCCTTGACCAGCGCGAAAATACCGATAAATACCAGGACGGTGATCAGGATGACCAGCATGCCGTCCCCTCCCGATGATGATGCATACATACGTGAGATCTCCTGTTATGCCGCCGGAATACGGCGTCCCGCTCTCATGGAGCGGGGCAGCCTCCGGCGGGCCCTGTCAGATCGAATTGGAAATGGTATCCACGATCTGGCTGTAATCTACCTCCTGCAGGCCTTCGCCGGCACGGGACGGAAAATGAATGACGTTGTCCCAGTTGTCGGAGATCGTGGACCAGTAGGGCACGTCGGGCGCGAAGAGCAGGAGTCTTTTTGCGGACTGATCCATGTAGCCGGCCATCTGACCGTCTCCCCACCACTCAGTGAGCTCGCCGAAATCCCGGGCCATGTTGGCCGGATAGCCCGGCGTCTCGCGGCCGAAGCCGATCTCGTGGGTGGAGGCGTCCGTCCAGACCACGATGATCTGACGACGCTTCATGCCGGTGGTCTCCCAGTTGGACTTGATCGCATAGGCCAGCGCCTCGAGGCCGTCCTCCGGCTCGTCTCCGCCTCCCTTGGGCTGCAGCGAATTGATGCATCTCTGGAAATCGGCGTTCTGGGCTGGCAGCTGGAAGAAATCCGTCACCAGCATGGGCTTCTGCCCGTCGGTAAGAGAGGCCTTGTAGTCCTTGAAGGCCACCACGCGGATCCGCAGCTGGTTGATGGTCTTGCCCTTCATCGACATCTTCTGGGTGACGTCGTTGTAGAAGTTCAGGGCGTTGTTCTTCACCAGATCGAGGACCGGGCGCATGCTCCCGGTGGTATCGATCACGAATACCATGTCCACGTTGTAGGTAATGTCATAATTGGCTGCCATGTTCGTACTCCTTTTTCTCCTGGCTGACAGTATTTTTATCGGGTGCCATCTATACGTTTTTTGCGGAAGCCCTCCGCAGTATCACACCGGTCTTACAGATCTCCGGCCGCGCTGAAGAACTCGTCCGTATCTTCCGCCGCTCCTGCTCCCGGCGCGCTCCGCGCCGGCCCCATGCGTCCCTTCAGGGCTCCGGATCCGCCCAGGCTGCCCGCGTAGGCGGCCGCCCTCGGATCCACAGGTCCCGCGCCCGGCGGGAAGCTTCCCATCCTGCGGAGACGTCTCTGGGCGTCCTCGTAGCTCTCCGTACGGGTCCAGTCCACCGGTCCGGTGGAAACGCGGGCCGTCTTCACCGGCCAGGCTGCGCTTAAGGTCTCATAGACCTGCTGCATCGAGGTGCGGTGCACCGGATCCGCCGCCAGCATCCCCGCGATGATCTCCTGCAGGGTCTCATTTTTCACGGCGGACAGATCGAGGGCCTTGCCGTCCAGCAGCACCGAGAACGGATACTTGTAGTCGTCCGAGGGGAAGGCCGGCATGTCCCCGGTCAGCAGCTGGAAGAAGACCAGCCCCATCGCGAACACGTCGATCTTCTCGGTCAGCTTCACCGGCTGTTCCAGGATGAACTGGAAGGTCTCCGGCGCCAGATACAGCTGGTCGCCGTTCATGGAATCCGGATCGGTCGGCGGCGCGCTCACCGAGAAGCAGCCGTCGATATCGATGATCTTCGCGGAAATATTGCCGTTTTTTGTTTCCCGGAAAATGAGGTTGTCGGGCTTGATGTCTCCGTGCACGAGCCCCGCCTGATGGAGGGACGCCATGCTGTGCGCGAGGATCTTCAGCACCAGGATCTTCTTCTCCTCCGGCAGCTGGACCGCGTCCTGAAAGGTTTTTCCCGTCACCGCCTCTGTGGCGATGTAGTACTTGCTGCCGTAGCGGAAGAATTCGTGGATCCGCAGCAGATTCCCGTCCGAGGCCCGGCCCAGCTGGCTGAAGAGCCGGATCTTGTCGATCTCGTACTCGTGGCACTGGGTCAGCTTCCGCTGCATGGACTTTTCAGTCATTTCGCCCCGGTTCACCGGATAGACCGGGGAGAGGAATTCCTTCAGGAACCAGGTCTTCCCGTCCTTTTCTCCGAAGCCCCACTTGGAGAAGCCCGCATTTTTATTGGAAAGAGGTTCTTTGACCTCATATCCTCCGATCATTTCACTCATGTCGTCATCTCCGGCATCTGCTCATAGTCCGTACGGTATTCCTCCCAGAAGCGCTGCCGCTCTTCGTCTCCGGCCTGCCGCATGGGCTCGATATAATGCTCTCTCATATACTGCCAGCGCCCGCGGTAGTATTCCCGGACCTGCGGGAATTCCCGGAAGCGGAGCAGCGCCCCGCACAGCGTCGTATCGTCTCCTGCGGTCTGCAGCAGGACGCCGTGGATGCCCTTCTCCCAGTCCGCCAGGCTCTCCGCGGACATCAGCGCATCCAGCATCAGATACTCGAAATGCATCGGCGAGGGCACGTATTCGAAGCACCCGTCCGACGCCGCGAAGATCAGTCCCTGCTGCACCGCGTCCGTCGAAAAGCGGTGGATCTCATAGGGGTGGGAGGCGGAAATGACGTTGGTCAGAACACCGTCCTTGCTGATGTTCTGCATGGCGTCCATGCCCCGCAGGTCGTCCCGCGTCAGCTGATGGAGGCCCGCCCGGTCCAGTACGTAGACCCGGGAATCTCCGCTCCAGATCACGTCCGTGAGCACCGCACCGGTCTCCGGATCCGCCCGCAGGAGGCAGGCCGCCAGTGTAGTCGGGAAATCCTTCTTCATTCCGCCCTTCAGGGCGCTCTTCGATAAAATGGAATTCTTGCAGGCCGCCATCCGCAGATCCAGGACCTGCTTCATCTCCGCTGCCGGATCGCTGGTCCCGATCCGCCCGGAGCACCAGTCGCTGAACCACCAGGCCAATGCTTCCGAGGCCGCGCGGGAGGCGACGTAGGCGCCGGTCTTCCCGCCGTATTCCTCATAGCGCCGGCTGCCGATCCCGCCGCAGCCGTCCAGCACGGCGAAGAGGCCGGCTTTCTCGTTGACGCTCAGAAGATAGCTGTCCTCGCCCCTGCCTGCGACCTTGTCCTGGCAGAACAGCAGGCTCTGGGA
>ONST01000244.1 GCA_900320575.1 uncultured Eubacteriales bacterium | reverse complement strand
GGCTCGATATCCGCGCGGGTGATCAGTCCGTCTCCGTCCGCGCCGGCCTTCTGCGCGCCGAGGACCTGGAAGAATTTCGCCGGATCCGTGATCTGGATCGAGTAGACGCCGTTGCCCATCAGGTTGGTCGCGGTGTGCCATACCGGCTGATCCGTCGCCAGATCGCGCTCGAAGTGATCGAAGGTGATATTGCCGGAGCCCCACTTGAAGCCCTGGATCTCGCCGAGATTGATATAGAAGACACGGGCGGTATTCACGCGGTTGCCGCCTGCCAGGAAGGACTGGCCGAATGCGGAGGCCAGAGCCTTCAGGCCCTTGTTGCTGCCGCTCATCAGCGACGGCGCCAGAGAGGAATCATAGGTGTAGCGGCCGGCCTCCGCGCAGAAATCGACGATGGAGCCGTTCTCCACGAGGATCATGCACTGGTTGGCCTGGACGTCGATTCCGGAACCGGAGGTGATGATGTTGTCGTCTCCGCCGCGGTTCTTTGAGTTCGGTCCGACGATCTTGACGCCGCGCTTCATGAGCACGCCGTTCGACATATCGCCGCTCTCAAAATAGTCCACCCAGGCGGATCCGATCGTCGTATTGGCTGCCGCTCCCGCTGCTCCGAGTACCGATGACGCAAGTTTAATAAGACCCATACTGTTCTCCTTTCATGATACGATGATCATTTTCATTTATACTGCACTCCGCAGGAGCGGAGCTGTGCAACAATCGTTCTGCCTTCCGCCGGAAGGAAAGACCGTTCCGTCAGAAGTGGCCTCCGCCGCCGGAGAAGCCGCCTCCGCCGCCTCCGCCGGAAAAACCGCCGCCGGAGTGCATGGTGCCGCCTCCGCCTCCGCCGCCTCCGCTTCCGGAGGACCGCTCGATATGGCGGGTGCGCGTCCGCTTGCCGAGGAACACGACATTGTGCTGCACCTGACGGTAGTTAAGGGTCCGGATCGCGATCTTCGCGTTGTGGACCGGCTGCGTCTTGCTGTGCTTTCCGAGAAGGCCCAGCGTGGTAAGCGCTGTCAGCACCGCGCTGATCACAATGGAGATCGGCGTCGGGATCAGCTTGTACAGCGTATTGTCCAGCTTGTAGATATCCTTTACGAACGCCCGGCAGGCGCCGTAGTAATCTCCGTCCCTGGCGCAGGCAAGCGTGTCGTCGTAGATCGTGGACTGGGCGTAATTCGCGTACTTCTGCTGATAGAACCGGCCGTGTCCCGCGCTCCACAGGACCCGGTTGTTCATGTCGATCAGAAAGATCCAGCCGTCCTCCGGAAAGTTGTTGTCGAGATAGAACTGTTCCGCGAAATACTGGCTGGTCTCCGTCCCGTAGCTGAAGTCCATCGGAATATAGCCGGCCGGCTCCGTGAGGACGATGACCGTACAGTTCCGGTTCTGTTCGGTCTTCGCGATCTGCTCGGTCAGCGAAGCTTCTTCCTCCTGCGTCAGCAGGTCCGCATAGTCATAGACACGGACCGAATTGTCCGGGACCTTCTGGACGACGACCGTCTCTCCGGAGTTCGTCGTGTAGCTGTTTCCCTCCTCCGCAAAAACTGCTGACGGAAGCAGCAGGACGAGAAGAGACAGAATGAGGGCGGAAAGAAATGCAGGTCTCCTCATCTTACATCACCCCCAGTACGCGCAGGGCCATCATGACCAGCTGGGAAATGACGAAGACGCCGGCTCCGATCTCCGCGAGCCGCATCGGATCCTTCGGGATCGTCCCCACCATCTTTCCGGTCTGTCCGTTCATGCCGAAGAGGTAGTTTTTGCCCTTATATTCGGTGTACATCATCCAGACCGGCATCATCGCGTAGTCCACCTTCTGGTTCGTCCAGTCGTAGCTCTCGCTCCGGATGCTCACCTGGCCGTAGGTGCCGACGTTCTTCATCGCCGCCTGCTGGAGGGCTGATTTCGCCCGCACCTTGGCGCGCGGATCGTTGGTCGCCGCGTCGTCGTCCCACCGCTGGGTGTAAAAGCCGGCCAGATAGGCGGGGTTGAACTTCTGCAGTTTGGAAAAAT
>ONST01000245.1 GCA_900320575.1 uncultured Eubacteriales bacterium | reverse complement strand
TTTTCCTCACAGCGGCCTTCCCGCAGCGGACGAGGATACGGATCCGCTCAACCTTCGTAGAATCTCATGTCACCCCAGATCTGCATCAGGTGGCGGCGGTCCAGCTCCTCCGTGCGGGTCTGCCTGTCTGTGTGAGAAGGAGTATCCGGAAGAAACGCCGGTCATGATCCGCCTGTCCATGCGCAATCTGAGCTTTGACGGCAAAATGCTGAACGTCCCCCTGTTTATGATCGACCAGCTGGACCGTCTTCTCTCCCTGGTACTCAAAAAAGCATGATCGGCTAATCGAAGAGCGCAGGCCCTCAGGTCTGCGCTCTTCGCGGTTCAGAACGGCAACTATATTACTGAAAATGACACAAGGCCCTCTCTTCCGGCAGATGGGCTTCCTTTTATCCGCAGCAGCCCGAAGAATCCGTCCGGAGCGGACGGGTTCTTCGGGCCTCGTCCCGCTCTTCTACGTCCCGTCGCAGAAACAGACAGCCGCCGCGGCCCTCCCGCACCGGGCGAAGCTTTCCTCTCCGCACCAGATCATTCAGGTTCTGGCGGCTGCAGTGCAGAAGCTCCGCCGCTTCTCCGGAAGAGACCAGATTGTTCTGCACATAGGCCCGCAGATCCTCTTCTGCCAGAACCGCAGGCTCACTCAGCTGTTCAAGCGTCTCCGCGGAAATGAACTGCTCCTCCGTCCACTCCGCCCCCAGACCGCCGGGCGCGCGCCGCAGCCCGGACAGTCCCCGGTAATAGCGAAGCAGTCTCTGCAGCTGCGGATCTCCATCCAGCATCTGCGAAAACTCTATTTCCCGGATCCTGCCGTCTCCGAAGATCAGCAGACACCGGTCTTCCCGCACATGCACGAGCTCCCGCACCCGCCTGTTCATCCGCTGCCGGAGCTCTTCCGGAAGGTCCCCTTCTTTCAGAGGGACCAGATAACAGTCATCCTGCGCACAGCGGCCGGATGTGATCATCAGCAGCCCGAACGGATCATATTCTGTCAGGCCGTGTTCTTTCAGGATCATCCCCAGATTCTGCCGGTCCGGCGGTATGATCCGCTGCTCCACCCACCGGCGGCTCCATACAAAATCCAGTGTCTGGATCCCCTTCTCCGCAAACGGCCCCAGACTGAGCGGCAGTTCCCAGCGGGAGATATCCTTCCTCAGTTCGACCACGAACCGGCGGGAAGCCTCGTAATAGAGCAGGTAAGCGAGGTCCTTCTCTCCCGGAAGCGTAGCGTCACGAATTGCGAATACTTTCAACGAGATCCCACCTCCTTTTCAGCATTTCCCGGATTTTCAGCAGGTGCGTCTCCGTCAGCACCTCCTCAAGCCCTTCCAGGACTGCGTCAAGATCTTTCTCCCGAAGCGTGCCCAGCTTCTCCCAAAAGTCCGCAGAGATCAGCTCCAGATTCTTCCGGGCCGACCGTGATCCGAGAAAACTCTGTACCGGCCGGTCTTCCATCACATCGAACTTCGCCAGCGCCTCTTCCTCATGGCAGGAACACATTAGAGACAGCCCGTGATCAAACAGCGGCGCCGGACAGACCGTTCGCGCCGACCGGTTCTGCAGAATCTCGATATTCCCCCCATGCCTGTCACGGTTGAGGACCAGATAATCCACCAGAAGGATCTGTTCCGCCCACTCCTTCCATCCTTTTCGCCCGCAGAATGCAAAAGCCGACTCTCCCGTCAGCCGTTCCATCTGGAAAAATACATCAAATGCCGTCTTGCTCTCTCCCGGCTCTTTGAAATCATCAGAAGCACAGAGCCAGGTACAGTAATCCGCACCATCGATCTGTACGTTCGCATGAATCAATGTATAGGACAGATGCGGAATTCCAAGCCGTGTCAGCAGCCGGTCCGCGATCAGCTCATTCACGCATTCATGCCCTGTAATACCCTGAAACGCATCAAAAGAAGAAAGCTTGAAATACCGCTTTCTTCCGCCCCGCTCCTCATATGCTTTTAAAAATGACCCTGCCGTTCCGGAGGACTGCCTGGTCACCGACCACGTCAAATGCCTCAGATCCAGAACGCGGGTAACCATATCCGGATACATGCCGCCATTCTCTCCTTGCTGTTTGACAATATTATATGATATATTATCATTTATGTCAACTAATTGCGCCGGTCAGATTCCTGGCGCCGCCGCCAGCAGCCGCA
>ONST01000252.1 GCA_900320575.1 uncultured Eubacteriales bacterium | reverse complement strand
TTCCGCACGGGCGTGCTGGCCGGCGTGGACCTCACGAAGTCCCTGACGAGAGAAGAATATAAGAAGGAACTCAAGAAGCTGCAGGAGAAGATGCGCTATCTGCACAATGAGATGTACCGTCTGCGTCTTCCGGTGGTGCTGGCCTTCGAGGGCTGGGATGCCGGCGGCAAGGGCGGCGCCATCAAGCGCATTACCGAAGCGATCGATCCCAGAGGCTACGAGGTCTGCCCCACGGCATCGCCGAACGACATCGAGCGCGCCCACCATTATCTGTGGCGTTTCTGGGAGAAGGTCCCGAAGGCCGGACATCTGGCGATCTTTGACCGCACCTGGTACGGCCGCGTCATGGTGGAGCGCATCGAGGGCTTCTGCACGGAAGAGGAGTGGAAGCGCGCCTATGCGGAGATGAACCAGATGGAGGCCTGCTGGACGAATGACGGCTATGTGGTCCTGAAGTTCTGGCTTCATATCGACAAGGACGAGCAGGAGCGCCGCTTTACCGACCGCCAGCAGAACCCGGAGAAGCAGTGGAAGATCACGGACGAAGACTGGAGAAACCGCGCGAAGTGGGACGAGTACGAAAAGGCGGTCGACGAGATGATCGTGAAGACCTCCACGCCGAAGGCTCCCTGGATCATCGTATCCGGAAATGACAAGCTGTACGCCCGCGTCCAGGTGCTGCGTGCCGTAGTGGAGGCCGTCGAGGCCCGCATCAAAGAAATGGAGAAGGAATGACCCCGAAGGTCATCCAGATAAAAGGAGGAACATATGAAAATCGGATTTGGCAGTGACCACGCAGGCATCGAGCTGAAGCTTCAGCTGATGGAGCATCTGAAGGCAAAAGGACATGAGGTCGTGGATTACGGCAATTACGATCCGGACGACCGGAACGACGATTACCCGGTCCCGGGCAGAAAGGTCGCGGAAGCGATCAGGGCAGGCGAGGTCGACAAGGGCGTTCTGGTCTGCGGGACCGGCGTCGGCATTTCCCTGGCGGCGAACAAGGTCCCCGGGATCCGGGCCTGTGTCTGCTCGGAGCCGTTCACCGCGCAGCTGTCCGTCCGCCACAACAACGCCAACGTGCTCGCGATGGGCGCGCGCGTCGTCGGCAGAGAGCTGGCGAAGATGATCGCGGACAACTTCTTCGAGGCGGAATTCGAGGGCGAGCGCCACGCGCGCCGCGTCGGCATGATCGAACAGGTGGAGAAGGATTACTGCAAATAAATACAGTCTTTCCGGGAGGGCGGGATCAAAGGATCCCGCCCTTTTTTCCGGCGCAGTGCCGGGAAGGCGCTTCTTCTGCCGGACCTTCGCTCCCCGGACAGGGCGGGAGACGCATTGCGGCCCGTCATTTTTAACAAATTTGTAATAATATCGGCCGGCGGCTTGATTTTCCTCAAAAGCTCTGATATACTGACCTGCAGTGAGAATGTTACATAATTGTTAAAATGTGTGACAAAAAACACAAGCAGGAGAAACAGATTATGAAGAAAAGATTACTTGCAGTCCTTCTTACGTCTGTGATGGTACTCTCGCTTCCGGCGGCGGTCTTCGCCGACGAGGAGAGCGATCTGAGAGCCCAGCGTGAGCAGGCTTACGCCGAGCTGAGCGATACCGAGAGCGAAGTGGATTCTCTGGAGGGCGAGCTGCGCGAGATCAATAACGAGATTGACGACAGGAACGCGGACCTCGTGGACCTGCTTCTGCAGATCGAGGAGGCTGAGGCGGAGATCGAGAAGACGCAGGAGGAGATCGAGGAGACACAGGACAAGATCAATCTCAAGCGGGCGGAGATCCGTCAGACCAAGTCCGAGCTGAAGGAAGCGGAGAAGACCCGCGACAAGCAGTACGAGGATATGAAGAAGCGGATCCAGTATATCTACGAGAACGGCGGAGATATCGGCTGGGCCGTGATGATCCTGGATTCCCAGGATATTTCCTCCCTGTTCAACAAGGCCGAGTACGCGACCCAGCTGGAGAAGGTGGACCGCGACATGCTCAACACCTATATCAACACCGTGGATGCGATCGCGGAGCTGCAGGAGGAGCTGGAGGATCAGAAGGCCGAGCTGGAGGACGAGAAAGCGGAACTTGAGGAGGAAGAGGCCCGTCTGGAGGAACAGAAGGCCGCCCTCGAGGAGCAGCAGGAAGAACTGGAAGAGCTGATCGCCGAACTGGAAGCCCAGGGCGAGAGCTATCAGGATATGATCGCAGAGGCGGAAGCCCAGGCGTCGGCCATCCGGAGCCTGATCAGCCGCCAGACCGCACGGATCGAGGAGATCGAGGAAGAGAAGCGCGAAGCGGCGCGCCGTGCTGCGGAGGAAGCAGCCAGACGGGAAGCGGAGGAAGCAGCCCGCCGGGCAGCGGCCCAGGCAGCGCAGGACGACGATGACGATGATGACGACGACAGCTCGTCCTCAAGCAGCTCTTCGTCTTCAAGCAGCAGTTCGTCTTCGAGCAGCTCTTCGTCTTCGAGCAGCTCTTCGTCTTCGAGCAGCAGCTCGTCCTCGAGCAGCTCTTCGTCTTCAAGCAGCAGCTCGTCCTCGAGCAGCTCTTCGTCCTCGAGCAGCAGTTCTTCGGGCTCCGGCGGCTCCGGAGCGGAGATCGTCGCCTACGCGAAGAAGTGGGTCGGCAATCCCTACGTCTGGGGCGGCAACTCCCTGACGAACGGCATCGACTGCTCGCACTTCGTATGGCAGGTCCTGAAGAACACCGGAAACTACAGCGGCGGATACCGCACCTCCGGCGGCTGGGCGAGCCTGGGATCCCGGGTCAGCTCCCTGTCCGAGGCGAAGGCCGGCGACGTTATCGTCTACTCCGGTCATGTGGCCATCTATGACGGCAACGGCTACATCGTCGAGGCGAAGGGCTCCAAGTGGGGCATCACTCACGACCGCCGCGCGGATCACACCCATATCGTGGCCATCCGCAGATTTACCTGATAACCGCACATCGAAATAACGCACGCAGGGCTCCCCGGATCTTTTCGGGGAGCCTTTCTTTGACCGTCGGAACCGGAATCCGCCGCGGATCCGGGCTCTTTGAAGCCGGAAACGGCGCTTGGGGTCCTGCTTTCATGCAGGACGGGCAGCAGCTCCATGATCCATCACCGCCGCTTGTATTTTTCGTGAAAAACAGGTAAGATAGAGGAGACGGAGGTGGCCTATGACCAGAGAACAGCTGATCGACTTAAGACAGAAGAAGAAGCGGAAAAAACGGCTGATGCGCCTGGGGATCACAGGCGGTATCCTTATGCTGGCGCTTCTCATCGGGCTCGGCGTTTTCGCGGTCTACCGGAAGCGGCATCCGGTCATCCGCATCGAACCGAAGAAGGAGACGTCCGCGACGCGGAAAGCGCTGACCGATCCGACGCTGGGCGTTCCCGGCTGGAACTATGATTCCGAGGGCTGGTGGTTCCGCAACGACGACGACACCCGCTACGTGAACGGCTGGCAGAATATCGACGGCCAGGATTACTATTTTACGGAAAACGGCTATCTGGCGGAGGGCTGGGTCACCACAAACGAGGGCGACGAGCTGTACTTCGATCCCGCCGGCTTCGAGAGCACGGAGAAGGAACTGAACCGGGAGACGGAAGAGGACGAAGCGCCGGAAGAAGACGGCAGCGAAGAAGAAGAGAACGAAGAAGAAGAAGA
>ONST01000253.1 GCA_900320575.1 uncultured Eubacteriales bacterium | reverse complement strand
GCATGCGACCGGAAGGACCTTGACGCCGTACTTCGCTTCCCATTCCGCGGCGCTCGCCTCCAGGCGCTCCACACGTCTGGCCATAAGGACCAGATCCGCGCCGCACTGCGCGTAGCCTTCCGCCATCTGCTTTCCGAGACCGGAGGACGCACCAGTGATCGCAACGACTTTTCCTGCGTAGTTAAACATATCAAACCTCCTTTAAAAAAATATAGCTACATAATATAAGCATATCATATCCGGCAGGGAGATGCAAACCGGATGTGCCGGAAATGACGGGAGATTGCGCCGGGCGGCTTCGCACGGAACGGGCTTCCGCATACTGTCAGAGAAAAGACGCGAAAATTCAACCGTCCCCCAAAGGGCGGATGGCGGAGAAAAAATGCGGCGGGACATGCTCTTTTTGCCGGAAGTAAAGACGGAGGAAGGGAAAAACAGGAAGGAGCAGGATCTCTCCCGCTCCTTCACAACTACACAAAACGCTGCAGCCTGCGCGGACGCGCCGGAACCTGGCAGAATGATATCAGATCTTTCTGGAGGCGTGCATCAGGGCCATCAGGTCGATGCCGGCGGACTTCAGTTTCTTCATGACCGCAGCCATATAGAGATCGGCGTCATTGTACGGACCGTGCTCACCGATCGCGGCGTCCGGGAAATCATTGTAGCTGGAATTGACGTGCGTCTCCCAGTGCGTGATCTGGCCGAATTCGTTGGTGCGGATAAAGCTGTAGGCAAAGAAATCCATGAACTGACCGTCTTTTTTGCGGTAACCGCCGAAATGCGTTTTCCAGGCGACTCCTTCGACAGCGGGGAAGCATTCAAAATCGACGGGCCCCCAGTTCTCGAACTCCACGGAAGATGAAATCGGGCAGGCAGGCGTGTTCCTTTGCGTAGGAAAGAAACAGGCGGATCGTATTCCCGGAGGTGACATTAAAGATAAATCCGCCCGGACCTCCGAACAGAAATGCGGGATCGGCCTCCTTCACGCACTGCCAGGTCGTGCGGTACAGCGTGAGGTACTCTTCCATGGAAAGGAACCCCGCAATGACACTGTTGATATCGATCGTGGTAAAACGCCAGCCCCGGACCTTTGCCCTGCCGTACCGGATCAGGCAGTGCGCCAGAAATCCGCGGATCAGGGCGCTCCAGTTCTCTTTTGACCGAAAGGCGGAAATATTGACGGAACGGTCAAAGGTCTCCGTCGGCTTTCTGGCCAGGAGCCGCGGCATATAACTGAATTCGATGTACGGTTTCAGTCCGATGGAAAGGAGCGAGTCAAGCAGCAGGTCGATACGGGAAAAATCCAGGTAGGGCTGCCCTTTTTCATTTTCAAAGTAGACATGCATATCGTCATCCAGAATGCCGTGAAAGTGGACAAACTCAAATCCGATCTCTTTCTGTGCCTTCCGGATCTGTGTCTGCACTTCCGCAAGCAGGCCCTCTTTCGCGTAACCGAAATTCAGGACCCGTCGCCATGTATGACGGAGGGGGCGGCCCTTTTTCGAGGCATCGATCGTGACCAGACGGTTTTCGGATGGAATGGACGGAAGGGAAGCGGCCGGCGCTTCCGCACGCATCCGCAATGGATTCGATGGAGATCTCCTCCTGCCAGTGTCCGTGGATATACTGGATGATCCGGCTGCAGCGCTCCAGAACATCGGTATTGTTTCCGGCGGGGCTGGTTTTACCGGCAGAACAGAAGTGCTTTGTCAGAAGTCCCAGCAGCGACGAGGTGTAGGACAGAACAAGGATGTCGCTGTGCGGCGCTGTCTGGAAATAATTCTGGAAGACATGCGCATAGTTCGTCCGCAGATGATCGTATTCCTGCCGGCTTCCGGGCTCGGAACTGCGGACATAGCAGTGCACCCGCAGAAGGAGCTCGTTTTCATCAATGAGATATAAGACCTCCTGCGGAATGTGCAGGACCGATACGCCGGCACCGTATTCGCACCGGATCTCGTGTTTCCGGAACTGGGTGATCGTCAGAAGACCGCCCTTCTCCAGCGTATAGCGCTCGCTGCCTTCCGTGATCAGGGTCTTTCCGCGCAATCCGTAGATCACGAGAAAATCCGGGAAAAACCGGAGCCCGGAGAAAGGAGGCTCATATAATTCGATGTGGACCTTCGCGGGCGCATCCTGCCGTGCTGCCATAGGACACCTCTTTTTTGCCGTCACGAGCGTCGTAAAATGCAGCAATCGCCACCGCGCTGCATACAGTCGTGCAGCGGGATCAAAGACTTCTGCACAACGGGTGTCTGCTGAGTGACGATTGCCGAATGGTTTATCGCATGATTCATTTTTAGCCTGGTTGAGCCGGCCGCCGAACGGCAGTGCCTCTCTGCTTTTTTATTCTAATCGGGGCGCCGGCGGGTGTCAAGTGGGGGCGCGGCACGGCTCCTGACGCCGTGCCGCGCCCTAAGCCAGCTCGAATCCGCTTTGCTCCTTCTCGCTGTTTTCTGTCGCCCTTTCGCACGGCTCCTGACGCCGTGCCGCGCCAGAACCAGCTCGAATCCGCTTCGCTTCTTCTCGCTGCTTTCTGTCGCCTTATGATAAGCTAAAAAAGTGCTCTCAGGTGAGCAAGCTCCCCAAGAGCACTTTTTTACCTTATCGCACGGCTTGTTACTTAGCCAAAGTATCTCTTTAAGAGGCCCGCGAATGCTTTTCCGTGTCTTGCCTCGTCTCTTGCCATCTCGTGGACGGTGTCATGGATCGCGTCGAGATTGAGGGCCTTCGCGCGCTTC
>ONST01000255.1 GCA_900320575.1 uncultured Eubacteriales bacterium | reverse complement strand
GATTATAGCAGAACCTTCCGGGGTTTCAAGATGCAGATTGAACAAACTTTCCGCCCGGGAATCGTTCAGATTGTACAAATATATGAACAATCTGCCTTTGTGAAGGCTTTCGGGGCGCTCAGTCCTCTCCGGCAGAGGGCAGGAGCCCGCTCCCTGTGAGCGCCGGCCGGAGTGCCAGATACAGCAGCACCGCGCAGAACGTGGACAGCATGGAATTGACGAAGGTCACGCCGCCGGCGATCTTCACCGCGTATTTTACGAATTCCGCGGGTTGGCCGAAGAGATAGCGGTCGCGGAAATAGCCGACGACCGGGTCCGTCACCACGTTGACCAGAAGGCCGCTCATCGCCGAACCGGTCACGCGGATGAGATACTGCACCCGCGGCGTGCTCTTCGGCGAGAGATCTTTGATGCGGAACACCCGGTGGGCGAAGAAGCCGCAGACCAGGCCGATGATCAGCTTCAGAACAAAGGTCGATACCGCGTAGCCGGGATCGCCGGCCAGAATGTCCGCCATGGAGAGGCCGATCGCCCCTGCCAGGCCCCCGGAGAGGCCGTCCAGCAGCATCGCGGTCAGCGCGGTAAAGGTATTTCCCAGATGAAAGGACGCTCCTGTTCCGAAGACGTTCGGGATCCGGAAGAATTCATAGGCGATAAAACTCATGGCTGCCATGAGCCCGGTGAAGGCGAGGCTTCTTGTTCCGAAGGCTGCCGTCCGGTGAATCTTTTTTGTGCGGGAACCGGTCATATTGCTCACCCCTTTTTCCTGCGCACCTCAGTGCTTGCGGTTTCCTTTTCTTTCCCGTTATTATACCCGATTCTGATCGTATCAAAAGTACCAATTTTTGATCTTTTTATATGACCAGTTTAGATCTCCCGGCGTCCGGACCCCGCTTTCCGGCGGAGGAACGCGAATCCGCATTGCATTCCAGATCGGTCGCGGTGTACAATAAATGCATACCGGCCAGGCGCTCCCCGTAAGCAAGAGCGGGCGCTTTCACGCAGCGAATAAGAGAAAGAGGTGATTTTCCTTATGGTAAATGAAAGCATTCTGAAATTGATGGATCTCCTGCGGGACAATGAAGATCTCCGGGCGAAGCTCGAGGAAGAGGCGGACCGCCCCATGACCCGCGGCGCCGCGCCTGAGCGCGCGGGACTTGGCAGCTCGCTCCTGCAGACGCTGGCGCAGTCTCAGGGGATCAGCCTCTCTCAGGGAGATATGTCCCAGCTCGGCGGTCTCTTAAGCGAGTACGGCCAGCTGAGCGGACAGACGTCTTCCCAGCAGTCCTTCGGCTTCGGGCAGGCTGCCCAGCAGACGGCACAGCAGGCCGCGCAGCCCGCGTCTGACGTGCAGCCGCTGGTGATGGACGGCGGCAGTTCCTCCGGCAGTCTCTTCGGAAATCTCTTCGGCGGCGGAAGCAGCCAGGGAAGCGCCCAGTCCTCCGGCTTCGGCTACGGACAGGCACAGCAGGCCCCACAATCCTCCCAGTCCGACATGCTTCAGCAGCTCTTCGGCGGGCAGGCGCAGCAGGCCGCGCAGCCTTCCCAGTCCGACATGCTCCAGCAGCTCTTCGGCGGGCAGGCGCAGCAGACCGCACAGCCTTCCCAGGCACAGGCGGTGCAGCAGCTCTTCGGCGGGCAGCAGGCGCCCTCTTCCCAGGCTTCCCCGGCCGATATCCTCTCGCTCCTTCAGGGCGGCTCCTCACAGAGCTCCCAGCAGAGTATGAGCCCCGACCTTATGCAGCTCTTCGGCGGCAGCGGCAGCAGCCAGGCCACCCAGCAGAGCTCGCTGAGCATTCTGAAACTGCTGTTCAAGCTTCTGATGAAGTAACTCCCTGACGGGACGGCCGAAAGCGGCCGTCCCGTTTTTGCTTCCCGGATTCAAAGGGGGCGGGGTGCCAGGCGCCCCGCCCTCTTTGATCCCGTCCGGAGATCTTGTTATTTCATCCACTTCCCGAACCGCATCCGCGTAAGGAAGATCACGCCCCGGAAGACCAGCTCGATCAGCATCGCCGCCCACACGCCGGTAAGGCCGTAAGGTCCCACGAGCACCGCGGACAGGGAAAGACGCACGCCCCAGATGCTCACAAGCGTCATGAGGCCCGGTACGAAAGTATCGCCGGCGCCGCGCATGGAGCCGGAGGCCACGATCGACGCCCCGTAAAAGGGCTCCGCGGCGAGCTCCAGCCGGAGGATCTTCGCCGCCAGCGCGCGCACCGCGGGATCCGGCGTCAGGAACGCGAAGACTGCAGGGCAGGCCGCGAACATCACGACCGCGGCCGCCGACATGATGCCCATGCCCAGGAGAACGGAGATCCAGGCGTAGTTCTTCGCCAGATCCCGTCTTCCGCCGCCGTAGCACTGGCCCACAAGGGTCGTCGCGGCCTGCTGCAGGCCGAAGCCCGGCATGTAGCAGACGCTCTCCGCCGTGACCGCAAAGGAATTGGCCGCGATGGCAGCGCTGCCGAGCGGCGCCACGATGTGCGTCGAGACCACCATCGCCCCGCACAGGGCCGTCTGCTCGAGGGCGATCGGCGCCCCGATGCGGCAGGCTTTCCGCAGGATCGGAAGCGCCTTCTCTTTATCCCGGGAGGACGCCCTGTCTGCCGTCAGCTCCCGCTGCCGCCGGCAGGCAAGAAGCATCAGTACGGCCACGGTCAGCTCCGCGAGCGCGGTCCCCATGGCCGCGCCGGCGACGCCCCAGCCAAAACCGGGCACAAAGACCGCCGTCCCCATGAGGGAGACCCTGCGGCCCGGATGGATGAAGAAGTAGTTGTAGACCACGTCCAGCAGGCACATCAGGGCGTTCAGCGCGCCGGGAAGGCGCATATTTCCGCAGGACTGGAGCGAGGCTCCCGCATATCGCCGGAATTCGATACAGGGGATCGAGCAGGCAAAGATCAGAAAGTAGGCAGAAGCATTTTCCCGGATGGATTCTCCCGCCCCCAGGATCGCGGGCAGCGGGCCGCTCAGGAGCGCGGCGGCTGCCGCCAGAACGGCGGAAAACGCGAGCACGAAGAAGCAGCCCGTCCGGAAAGCGGCCCGCGAAAGGCGGGTATTTCCGGCTCCCACGGCCTGCGCGATCTGCACGGAGAAGCCGTAGGCCGCCGCGGTCATCAGGCCTCCGAAGAGCCAGGTCGTGGATGCCACAAGCCCCACAGAAGCGGAGGCGTCGGCGCCTAAGGAGCCCACCATCGCCGCGTCGATATACTGCATGACGATGGAGGCCGTCTGGGCGAGGATCGCCGGCCCGCTCAGGCGCAGTGCGAGAAGGATCTTCTCCTGCGTTCCGATCTTCCGTTCTGTCCGGATCTGCTCTGTGATGTCCATTCTTCCCTGTATGCTCCCGAAGTCTTATGCTGCCCGGCACCTGCCCGCAGCCGGATGTGCGCGTCCTCTCGCGGCTCGCCCCTCGATGACCGTTGGCCGTCGAATGTGCGCCCGTGCAAGCACGGCGCTCGCTCTCCGGCCTTATC
>ONST01000256.1 GCA_900320575.1 uncultured Eubacteriales bacterium | reverse complement strand
GTTCCGCCAAAAAAAGCAAAAGAAAAAGCTGTGCCGGTCAAACATCGGAGTTCGACTTCACACAGCTTCCGCGTCTGACAGGAGTCGAACCCGCGCACCCGGAACCGGAATCCGGTGCTCTATCCACTGAGCTACAGACGCAAAAAAGTGGAGATAATGGGATTCGAACCCACGACCTCTCGGATGCGAACCGAACGCTCTCCCAACTGAGCTATATCCCCACGAACCAGATTAGTTTAACTCATTTTTTCCGATTGCGCAAGTCCTTTTTTTGAATTTCTTTCATTTCGACCGGATGGGCGGACGAAAGCCGCCCATCCTGCGCAATGCGCTCATCTTAACGCAAAGTCTCCCGATGTGCGCCGGCCGTCGAATGCGATCCCGTGCAGGCGCACCGCCCGCTCTTATCCGGCGCTTTCCGGAAGCAGCGGATCTCCGGGAAATATCTCCTCTCCCATTTTAAGCCTCCCTTCTTCCCGGCTGTACCGGTACACCCGGCCGGAGAGGATCTCCTCGGGCCGGAGCTGCGTCGCATTGACCTCCGCGATCAGGTGCTCCAGCTCCTCCGCCGCAAATCTCCCCCGGTCCGGCACCAGGATCGTCTCGTGCACACTGCTTGGGATCACCCAGAGATCCGTCTGCTCCTGCTCTGACGCCTTCTGCAGCACACCGGGATACAGCATCACTCCGGCCCCGAACTGCTTCCTGTCATTGGTCAGTACCAGAAGCCGCTCCTCTCCCGAAGTGATCTTCATCCCTTCTTCCTTCTCCATCTCCATAAGCAGCTCGCCGATCTCCTGCATAAGCGGCGGATGAGAGCGGACCGTATTGGAAAATGCCCGTCTCATAAGCGTCTCCTCCGTCTGGCCCCAGTACTCCATCATTTCCCGGTTCACAAGGGCCGTTCCCTCCTTCGGAAGCAGCTCCGGGATCTCGAAATAATACACGGCCGCCAGATCGAAGATCCGCCGGTGGGGCGTATCCGCAAGGAGGGACGCATTCATCTCTGCATTGATCAGGCGGAAAAACAGGTGCTCCCGCACCCTGGAAAAATCGGAGAAGGCATCCGGCCGGACATCGATCATAAGCAGCTTCCTCTTATGTTCCCGGTAGAGCCTTTCGGCGAACTCCCGGATCGTGATCCCTCCCTGGTAATCCCTCCAGCAGTCCTCCAGATAGAACACTGGCGCGACAGGCCCGTCATCTTCCCGGATCGACAGTCCGTTCAGGATCACCCCGTTGTTCTTCCGGATCTTCCGGACCGTGATCTCCGCCCCTTCTCCTGCCAGCTTCTGCAGTTCCTCCGTCAGGCTGGCGCAAAACGTTTCAAAATTCATGAAAGCTCCTTTCTGATGCGGCTGGCCGCACGCGCACAAGACCGCCTTTTCGCACCGCGCTGTGCGTGACAAAGGCGGCATTTCGCCGTACGGATCCATATGAACAAAATCTGCTTCCGTCCCCCGCGCCACCTGCCAAAGCGCAAAAGACGAAAAGCCCTGCCGCAAACTGTCAGAAGCTTCCTCTTTGGAGCCCCGGACCGAACGGTCCGGGAAGACCGGAATCCGAAGATCCGGTCAGAAATGTTGCAGAATATTAAAAAGCCTCCCCGCAGCCGGGGAGGCTTTCTGACTCATACTCTGGAGAGATATTCACCTGTTCTGGTGTCGATCTTGATCTTGTCGCCGATGTTGACGAAAAGCGGGACCTGTACGGTCGCTCCGGTCTCGACGGTCGCCGGCTTGTTCGCGCCCTGCGCGGTATTGCCCGCAAAGCCGGGCTCGGTGTCGGTGACTTCGAGTTCCACGAAGAGCGGAGGCTCCACCGCGAACACATCGCCGTTGTAGGAGACGACCTTGCACTCCTCGTTCTCCTTGACGAACTTCAGCGCGTCGCCGATGACGTCCTTGTTGATCATGATCTGATCGAAGGTCTCCGGATCCATGAAATAGAACAGATCGCCGTCATTGTAGAGATACTGCTCATTCTTGCGGTCGATCCGGGCAGCCGGGAACTTCTCCGTCGGGCGGAAGGTCTTCTCCACCACGCCGCCGTTGATAATATTCTTCATCTTCGTGCGGACAAATGCAGCGCCCTTACCCGGTTTCACGTGCTGGAATTCCAGGATCTGCATTACCTGTCCCTCGATTTCAAGAGTTAAGCCGTTTTTAAAATCACCTGCAGAAATCATGTGTTTCCCTCCTTGAAAGTGTACAGCTTATTTTACCGTACATTTCGCGCACTTGCAACAACGAATTGACGCGAAAAGACGCTCATCTTAAGGGTCTCATCCCGCGTCAGGCTTCCGCCTCCAGCGCGAGGATCTCATCCGCGATCTCCTCCGGCGTCTTTTTGTCCGCCTCGATCACATAGTCCGCGCACTTCTTATAGCCGGGCTCCCGCTCCTTCAGAAGATGCGCGACCCGCTCGGTCAGGTCCTCCTCCGCGGCGGTGATCCACTTGTACTTCTCCCGCTCGCCGAGACGCTCCACGACCGTCCCTTTCTTCACCTTCAGATAATAGACGTGCCCCAGATCCTTCAGATACTTCTGATTCTGCGGAAATGCCGGCACCGCAGAGCTGATGATCAGCACCGACGGCTTCTGCTTCTTCTTCCCCGCCAGCTCGTCCAGAATAAAGGTCTCCATCGCGTGAAAATACACGTCGCCGAAGCGGTCGCTGACCTCATTTCCGGTCATATTCAGGCGCTTGGACACTTCCTTCGCCACGTCGACGACCGGATATCCGTTCTTCTTCGCGATCGCCTTGCTGACGGCGCTCTTGCCGGACGTCACGAAGCCTTCCAGAATAATATGCTTCATCTCAGGCTCTCCTCCTTTTCATCAGAATCGCTCCTGCTTGTTTCTTTGATTATACCATTTCCGGGAAGCCCCTGCAAGAAAAACGCCCTGCAGAGACCATCCGTCAAGGCCGCGCACGCAGGCACGGCGGCCGCTTTTGGGCCTCTTCATGCAAAAACCCCCGGTCCAATGACCGGGGGTTTTTACTGCGGAAGGCGGGACTTGAACCCGCACGCTTGCAATAAGCACTAGATCCTTAGTCTAGCTCGTCTGCCAGTTCCGACACTTCCGCATCTGCGGCTTTCGAAGCCAACAAAAGGATTATACGTTTTCCGCCAGCTGATGTCAAGCATTTCCATAAAAATTTTTTTCTTGCGGAAGACGCCGCTTTGCCCCTTACACCGTCAGTCCGTAGAACATCGGGATGAGCGTGATGATCAGCGTATAGGAGATCACGTCCATCAGGAACCCGTACTTGAAATAGTCGTTGAAGCGGTAGCCGGCCGTCATCGACATGCCCAGCGTGCTGCTGGCCAGCGGACAGCTCATCGGCACGCCGGAGGCGATCGTGATGCCCAGGGCGTAGCTGTAGACATTGAGGTGCAGCTCCGGCGCGAGCGCGATCAGGATCGGCAGGATGATCAGGATCGCCGTGGAATTGGACATGAATTCGCTCGTCACCAGCACCAGAAGACAGAGCACCGCAAAGAGCACAAACGGGCTCGTCCGGGAACCCATGAGAT
>ONST01000258.1 GCA_900320575.1 uncultured Eubacteriales bacterium | reverse complement strand
GTTGTCCGAATAGCTGTCGCCCGGGGCCTCCAGCACCGTCGGATGCCCCTCAATGTTGTCGTTGAGCCAGGAAATGGCCCCGTAATCGGAAGAAAACGAGCTGTCCACAAAGGAGGTGGCGTCGAGCGTCCGCCTCGCGTCCGCGTCGAAGACGTCCCCGAACCAGCTCTTCACGGCGGTCCCGGTGTAGCCCACGTTGAGGGCGAGCACGCAGATCCCGGCGGCGGCCGCCGCCTTCCGGAAGCCCTTTCCCAGCGCAAGCCCGCGCATGAGAGCGTAGCCCAGCACCATGCCGAACATCACGAAGGCCTGGTAGGTGAGCTTGAACATGGTGTTGGCCCGGTAAAAATCCCCCTCGTAGATGTCCCGCACGTAGACCGCCTCCGGCAGGAAGACCAGCCCCGCCGCGCAAAGGCCCAGAAGGAACACGAAGAGATCCGGCTCCGACACCGGGAAGGTCTTCTCCTTCGAAGATTCCGCCGCCCGCTTCCGCATCAGGTTCTCGCGGACGAGCCGCACGCCAAGCAGGATGAGTGTCAGTGCGGGCAGCCCCCACAGGATCAGCAGCTGGAACAGCAGCGTGTGCGAGTGGGTCAGGTGCACCTCGGAGGAGATCATGTCGAAGGCCGCCGTGAAGGGCAGGGCCGCCGCCGCGCCCAGAAGGAAGATCACCGCGCCCTCCAGAAGCGTCACGCCCACCGCCTTGAGCGGCTTCCACCCCGACTGCAGGATATTGAAGAACAGGACGATGCAGCCCGTGACCACATAGTAGATGGGCAGATCCCAGAAATTCGTCCAGCGGAACACGCCGGTAAAGAGGCCCAGAAGCAGCAGCTCCGGCGCGAAGATCTGCCGGATGACGCGGTCTTTTCTCTCATTTTTCACCCAGGCGTAGAGAATGCCGACGACCGTGATCACGAAGAGCAGATTGATGTAGTGGGCGTGCAGGTCCCCGAGCACCGAGGAATAGGCCGGGAACTCGTGGATCGTCTTGTCCGGCAGATCCGGATCATAGCCGATGTAGCGGGTCGTGTCGGGGAACCAGTAGAAATAGTCCCCTCCCGTGCCGGTGATCCGGTTCTTCAGCGGGATCAGCAGTCCGAAAATGATATAGTGGCAGTTCCCGGCGAAGGCCACCGCAAAGGAGGCGGCAAGTCCCGCAAGGAAAGGCACCGGCCCGCGGCTTGCGGGCAGCTTCTGCGCGGGCACTTTTTTCGCGCGGGCAGGCAGGGGAACGAGCCTTCTTTCGCCGCTCTCATTTCCCGCAAGGAGATCCGTCATCAGCTGGAACACCGTGGGAAACGGCAGCGCAAAGGAGCCCGCCGTAATGGCTGCCCGCATGAGGTTGTAGCCGTACCCGGTCCCGCAGCCCGTGAGCCGGATCAGCCAGGCCGTAATATACTGGCCGCCGTAGTAGTAGTTGATCGCCTCCCCCGCGAACCAGGGATCCGCAAAGGGCATGTAATCGCTGCGCACCATCGCCGTGAGAAATGCGTAGTCCATAAACTTCTCGGTGCCGTAGGCGTCCGGGTTGAAGCCGAGGATCCATACACTGATGAAAAATACGGCGGTGAACAGCCCTTCCTCAAGGAGCGCCAGCCTCCAGTCCGCGCGGATGAGCGGCGTACCCTTTTCTCCTTTTTTCCGGTCGTAAAGCGCGCAGCCTCCATAGGAGAGCACGGCAAACGCGAGCAGCACGCCCGCCGTTCCTGCCTGCGAGAACTTCAGCCAATGCGCGCAGTTCAGCGCCCAGGTCAGCCAGGCGGACACGAAGAGCCCGATCGTTTTCGAGAACAGCCAGCCTCCGTCCTGAAAATGCCGGAACAGGCGGCTGACCGGCGGCCAGAACGCCATCCCGATGAGGATCAGCGCGAGCCACCAGATCATCACTTTCAGCATAAAAACCCTCTCGTCTTTCTTCTCCGTCCGGTTGAAAACAGGCGGGATTTATGGTACAGTACAAGGAGGTAAAAAACCGAACTGTTTACCTTCAGAATCTTCATTATATCATATTTCAGAAAAAGGAGAAGAAACGAATGGCAAAATGGGTATGCAATGTCTGCGGTTATGTCTATGAAGGAGACGCTGCTCCGGCTCAGTGTCCGGTCTGCAAGGCTCCGGCTGAGAAGTTCACCAAGCAGGGCGACGAGATGGTCTGGGCTGCCGAGCATGTGGTCGGCATCGCTTCCGACGTTCCGGAAGACATCAAGGAAGACCTCCGCGCCAACTTCACCGGCGAATGTTCCGAAGTCGGCATGTATCTTGCCATGAGCCGCGTCGCTTACCGCGAAGGCTATCCGGAGATCGGCGAATACTGGAAGACCGCTGCCTTTGAGGAAGCCGAGCACGCCGCCAAGTTCGCGGAGCTTCTGGGCGAAGTCCTGACCGACAGCACCAAGAAGAACCTCGAGATGCGTGTCGAGGCCGAGAACGGCGCGACCGCCGGCAAGACCGACCTCGCGAAGCGCGCGAAGGCCCTCAATCTCGACGCGATCCATGACACCGTCCACGAGATGGCAAGAGACGAGGCAAGACACGGAAAAGCATT
>ONST01000259.1 GCA_900320575.1 uncultured Eubacteriales bacterium | reverse complement strand
GAGAAGGGGGGATTTGAACCCCCGCACCGCTCACGCGATCTACACCCTTAGCAGGGGCGCCTCTTCGGCCACTTGAGTACTTCTCCAAGTTCCGCTTTCGCTCACCTGTTGCCCAAAGGTTTCCCGCAGGAGCCTTTGTCCTTCAGCGATATGGGTTTGAAAAACGTCCGCTCCTCGCGGACGCAATATAGATTATACCGAAATGACCGCCCCTTGTCAACGGAAAAAATCCGCGATTTTTCTTTATTTTTCAAGGTTTTCCGGGCTTTGGAATATCTTGCACACACCCGGAAATACATCCACAGGATGTGGTGCATCCCGTGGATTTTTGCTTCGGGCGCCGGTGTTTCATACGATGTTGTTCCGGTCTATGCGTAAGCGGCCGGCATCTTGGCCGCTGCACGCGGGACAGCATTCTGCCGGTACGATCCTGTTTACTGAATGCTCCCTCGCAGCCTGAGCGCAGCGGCAGGTCTCCGCGTGGTAAGGCTCCAGATCTCCTCCCGGAGGAACGGCTCCATATCTTCTTCCCGGTTCACGGTCCAGACAGAAAGGCCCACCCCAGCTTCCCGCAGAAGCTCCCGCGTCTTTTTTCCCGCTGTCCGGTAGTGGATATTCAGAACAGGGATCTTCCACTCCGTGCAGACCGCGATGAGCTCCGGGAAGCAGGCCTCTGCCTCCCGAAGATCCCGCTTTGCCATTTCATAAAAGCCCGGGATCACTTCCTCCGCGTTGAGAAGTACGGTCACGTCATGCGCCATCAGACGGCTCCCCGCGACCAGCTTCCAGTCGACGCTGCCCGAATACTGGAGCCTGTCCGTCACCGCATATTTTTCCGCAAGCTGATAGACCGGCTCCTCCAGGCCGCGCTCCTTCAGGTCACAGTTGATCTGCATCACGGGATGCTCCGCTAGAAGAGAGAACACCTCCGACAGGCGCGGAGAGTCCTCATCAAGACCATCGTGCCCGAGCGCAAGAACTCCTGATCCCGGATCCATGTGGATATCTGCCTCCAGCGCATCGCAGGGGAGGCTCAGTGCGTACCGGACAAATTCCAGGGAATTGTCCGGAGTTCCCTCCGAGCCGGAGTGAGCCGTGATCTTTGTCCTCATGCCAGTTCCGCCCGGATCCTGGTGACGCGGTCCGGGAAATTCCCGATCACACTGTTCACGCCCCGTTCGATCATGCGGCGGATATCCTCCTCCTCATTGACTGTCCAGGTATTGATGCCGATCCCGTGGCTGTAGATCTCCGGCGCGAGCGTTTCTGTGACATTCCAGAAATTGGGATGATAGTATTCACAGCCGGCCGCTTTCACATAGGCACCGGCATTGAGGATCCAGGTATCCGCCAGAAGGCCGCACTTCATCTCCGGGCAGAGTTTCTTCATCCGCAGCACACTGTAATGATTGAAGGAGGAGATGATCGTGCGCTCGACCATATCATATTCCTTCAGAAGATCCAGGACTTTCTGTTCGATGCCCTCGTACTCGAAGACTCCGGTCTTCAGCTCAATATTCATCAGGGTATCGCGGTCCTTCAGAAGCTCCAGATACTCGCGGAGCGTCGGGATCGGCTGACGTTCCACTTCTCCTTTATATATATAGGAGAAATCAAGCTGTTTCAGCTCTTCCAGGGTATAATCCTTCACCCATCCCGTGGCGCCGTCGGTGCAGGTGCGGTCGATCTTTTCGTCGTGAATGATGACGATCTCCCCATCCTTCGTCAGCTGAACGTCGTTCTCAATTCCGTCAAGTCCCGGCGTCTCCACGGCCATGATGAACGAGGCCATTGTATTTTCCGGTGCCTTTCCGCTGAACCCTCTGTGTCCGAAATTCTTAACCATTTTATTCCTCCGGATCTTTGTCGTATGGCCGGGTCTTAAGGATCTGATCCCGGCAGCTGTCTCGCTGTGCCCTTCCTGCCGGAAGAGAATACAGTAAATGAAAATGGCAGCCGCCTTCCTATCGGCAGCTGCCATGTTTCAAAGAAGCGCATGCAGGATCATTAGCGTTCCCACTCCTGTTCCTTCAGGTTCGTGTAAATATAGACGCCCGCGGAGATCGCGCACAGCACGAACATGATGACCGACAGAGCCGCAGACCGGTTGTAGTTCAGATATTTG